>JBGPYI010000039.1:0-11611 GCA_041493175.1 Gaiellaceae bacterium
CCGATGATCTTGTCGACGTCCTCGTCGCGCGCGGTCAGCATCAGGATCGGCACGTCCGACTTCTGACGGATGCGGCGGCAGATCTCGATGCCGTCGATGTCCGGCAGCATCAGATCGAGCACGATCAAAGACGGCTGCTCGCTCTGCGCAGACGCGAGTGCCTCGGTGCCGTTCGACGCGGTCCGGACCTCGTAGCCCGCGTTCTTCAAATAGAGCGAGACGAAGGACGCGATCGACGCTTCGTCCTCGACGACGAGCACTGACTGCGTGCTGCTGCTCATGTCGTTGCTACGGGGCGGTTGCCGACAGGGGGAAGGCGAACGGGAAGCCCGGCATCGCCAGGTAGTCCCCGCCGTTGACGGAATAGGTTCCGTCGTCCCCGGTGCCTACGCCGTTCAGCGTCACGTTCGCCTTGCCGACGAGCGACAGGTTGATGCCGCGGCCCTTCACGACGATCCGGAAGGAGCCGCCGATGATCCGGAAGCGCACCTTCTGGCCGCCCCAGGTCGTCGTGGTGTCGTTTCGGTCTTTCGACCACTCGTCTCCCGTCACGATCGGCCCTGTGCCGTCGCCTTCGACCGGGTCGCTGATCGTCACCGAGCCACGGGCAAAGCTCCCGATCACGCCGCCTCGACCCGAGATCGTGATCGTGCCGCGCGCGTCGCGCACGGATAGCGTGCCGTCGCTGACACTCTGGCTGCGCGCAGCCGAAGCGGCGGGCAGGACCAGCGCTGCGAGCATGGCAAAGGTGAGGAGTCGCCTCATCGCTCTTCAGTATCGACCGTTCAATTGTGCCCTGCATCATTGGAAAGTAAGGAGATTGTAAGGCGGTGACGGCCCTCGTCCTGGCTGCGGCGGCGGCGCTGACGGCACACGGGCCGGCACTGCTCGACGTCCGCGTGACGAACGGCTCCGCGCCCTATCTCGGAGACCGGCGCCTGCTCACGACGGTGAGCCCCAACCGGGACGGTTTCCGCGACGCGGCGATCGTTCATTTCCGGCTGTCACGGCCCGCAACGGTGCGACTGGAGGTCGTCGCGACCAACATGGTGCGCGCGGGCAAGGGCGGGACGACGATCGTGTGGCGGACCGCCAGGCACTTTGCCGCAGGAGGGAGGGGCACGCTCACGTGGCGGCCGGCGCGGAACACGCAGCCGCGCACGTACGTGATGCGTCTCCGAGTCGGCGGGCGCGTCTACGGCGGCTACGGCCCGAATGGACGGCAGAACGCGCCGGTCGTGCGTGTCCAAGGAATCGATGCGGTCTTCACGAAGCGGAGCTACGCACCGGGAGAATCGGCCGAGCTCCGGCTCGCGACCGATGCACGTCTGTTGCGGCTGCAGGTCTTCGCGTACCAGTCTCCGGGCCGGCCGAGCGAGCAGGACGTCAAGACCAGCGGGCTCGCCAAGACGGGCCCGATTCGCGTGGACTGGAGCGCGCACCGTGACCGCCCCGCGCTGCTCCGCGTCGTGCGAGCCGGCGACTGGCCGAGCGGCCTCTACTTCCTGCGCGCTACCGCAGCCGACGGCCGGGTCGGTTACGCCCCCTTCATCGTCCGCCCGCGCCGGCTCGGCACGAACCGCGTGGCCGTCGTCCTCGCGACCAACACGTGGGCCGCCTACAACTTCGCCGACGGCGACGGCGACGGCTGGGGCGACTCCTGGTACGTCACCGGACGCCACCGCAGCGTCGACTTGCAGCGGCCGTTCCTCGACTTCGGCGTGCCCTTTCGCTTTCACGACTGGGATCTGGAATTCGTCGCTTGGCTCAACCGGACCGGCAGGGCGGTGGACTTCCTCTCGGACGAGGATCTCGGTGCGGTCAGCAGCGGTGAGGAGCTGGCGCGGCGTTACGACCTCGTCGTCTTCCCCGGACACGAGGAGTACGTCACGCGACACGAGTACGACGTGATCGAGCACTACCGCGACGCCGGCGGCAACCTCGCCTTCCTCGCAGCCAACAACCTCTACCGGCGCGTCGACCGCGTCGGACAGCGGCTCGTGCGGCGCGCACTGTGGCGGAAGCTCGGGCGGCCGGAATCCCGCATCGTGGGAGTTCAGTACGTCGGATCGGATCACGGACAGCGGCAGGCCGGTTACATCGTCACCGGAGCCGAGTCCGCTCCGTGGGCGTTCGCAGGCACCGGCCTGCAGGACGGTGATGTCTTCGGCCGCTACGGAATCGAGATCGACGCACAAACTCCGGCATCTCCGCGCGGCCTCCAGGTGCTCGCGCACATTCCCGAGTTGCTCGGGCCCGGACGATCGGCGGAGATGACCTATTACGAGACGCCGGCCGGCGCGAAGGTCTTCGCGGCAGGCGCGCTCAACTTCGGCGCGTCGCTCGGCCGGCCCGAGGTCGACCGCCTGCTCGCCAACGTCTGGGCCCGCCTCAGCCTCCCCTAGGAAGGATCGTCCGACGCTCCCACGAAGATGCGTGTCGTGATCGACGAAACACGATCCGAGCGTACGGCCAGGCTGCTGATCGCGCGCCTCGACGCATTGGCGCAGGTCGCCTCGACCCTGAAGCACTCGGAGGCGGAGCGGCTGGTCGAGCTCGCCTCGGTTGCGACGATGCACGCGGTCGCGCTCGAGACCCTGCATGCGGAGAAGGCCGAAGCGATCTGGCGCGACGCGCATGCGCAGCACCCTCAGCTGCCCGAGGTCGTGCTCGAGCTGCCCGCACAGCTCGCGGCCTAGTACTCGTAGAAGCCGCGCCCCGTCTTGCGGCCGAGCGCGCCCTCCTGCTGCATGCGCACGAGCCGATCGGGCGGCGCCATTCGTTCTTCGCCGAGTTTCCCGTGCAGGGCCTCGGACGCGTGCACGTGCACGTCGATGCCGATCAGATCGATCAGAGCGCACGGGCCCATCGGCCAGCCGGCACCGTTCGTCATCGCCTTGTCCATCTCTTCGGGAGCGACTCCCGCTTCGTCGAGTACGCGCACACAGTCGTTCAGCAGGGGGATGAGGATGCGGTTGACGATGAAGCCCGGCGTGTCGTTGCAACGCACCGGCTGCTTGCCAGTCTTCTCGGCCCACCCGTAGGCCGCATCGACCGCTTCGTCCGAGCTCTCGCGCCCGCGAACGATCTCGACCAGCGGAAGAACAGGGGCGGGATTGAAGAAGTGCATGCCGACGACCCGCTGCGGTCGCTCCGTCGCCTCGGCGATCTCGGAGACGGACAGCGCGGACGTGTTCGTCGCGAGGATCGCGTCGGGCCGGGTGACGCGATCGAGCTCCGCGAACAGCTCACGCTTGAGCTCGAGCTCCTCCAAGACGGCTTCGATGACGAGGTCGCACTCCGCGAGCTCGCCGAGATCCGTCGTCAGGGTCAGACGCCCGAGTGCGGCGTCCCGGTCTGCCTCCGAAAGCCGGCCTCTTTCGACGCCCCGGGTCAGGTACCGCTCGATGGTCGCGCGGCCGCGCTCGCCGAGCTCGCCGTTCATTTCCCGGCCGACCGTGTCGAACCCGGCCTGGACGCTGACCTGCGCTATCCCCGCGCCCATCGTCCCGAGGCCGACGACGCCGACTTTCCTGATCTCCACTAGGCGGCCGCTCGAGCCAGCGTCCAGCGAAACGAGACGTCACCGTGTCCAGGTTCGTGGTGCACGACGACCTCGTCACGCGCCGGCTCCAGACCGGCGTCGCGCAGCAGGGGCAGGTACGCCTCGCCGCCGAGAGACGCAAAGAACATGGGTGCGCCCAGCCAATCGGCGTCGACCTCCTCCCCGGCGTCTCCCGCGCCGAACGTGCCGAGGAAGAAGCCGTCGTCGCGAAGCCAAAGGCCGATCCGAGCTATCAGGCCGGCTTGCTCCTCGACCGGGACGTGCCCGAAGACGAAGAGCGCCACGACCGCGTCGAACGAGGCCGGCGCGACCTCGAGCTCCATCGCGTCGCCGTGGACGAAGCTCGCCTCAGGAACGTGATGCCGCGCGAGCTCGATCTGCACGGCAGAGATGTCCACTCCGGTGACGCGATGGCGACGGGCCAGCTCACGAGTGGCCGGGACGCCACGACCGCAGCCGAGCTCGAGGACATCGGATCCGTCCTCGAGCCGCGCGTCGAGATCGCGCACCCATTCCATGACGGGGGAATCAACCTGCCCCGCCCATTCGGCGTAGCGCAATGCAATCGCGTCGTAGCCGCGAGCGACGATCTCTTTCGGTTCCCGCGCAACCGCGCGCCCTGCCATCTCCCCCACGCGCGGAGAGTAACGATCAGACGCGTTCGACGACGCAGGCAATCGCCTGGCCGAAACCGATGCACATCGTCGCGATCCCGTAGCGCGCATCCCGGCGCTCGAGCTCGTTCAGCAGGGTCGCCGTGATACGTGCGCCCGTTGCCCCCAGCGGATGCCCGAGCGAGATGCCGCCGCCGTTCGGATTGATGTCGTCCCAGCGCTCTTCGAGGCGCGCATCGCGCGCGAATTGCAGGACGACAGAGGCAAAGGCCTCGTTCACCTCGATGACGGAGATGTCGTCCCAGGTCAAGCCCGCGCGGGCCAGGGCCTTGTCGCAGGCCTGCGGATTCCCGTGCAGCATCCGGTGCGGGTCGACGCCTGCGAGCCCAAAGGCCACGAAGCGCCCACGGGGCTGCAGCCCGAGGCGGCTCGCCGCGCCCTCGCTCGCCACGAGCACCGCTGCGGCGCCGTCGCAGATCTGCGACGAGTTCCCCGCCGTCACTTTGCCCTCCGGCAGGAACGCCGGCTTCAGGGCGGCGAGCGCTTCGGCCGCGGTGTCGCGCCGCGGCGTCTCGTCCACGCCGAAAACGACGGCCGTGTGCGGGTTGGTCAGGTCGATGGGCACGATCTCGCCGTCGAAGCGCCCTTCGTCGGCGGCCGCCGCAGCGCGACGATGCGACTCGAGGGAGAATGCGTCGAGCTCCTCGCGAGAGAAGCCCCATTCGTCGGCGATCACTTCGGCGGAGATTCCCTGGGGCACGATCTCCCAGCGGTCGAGCAGCTTGTCCGAGAGGTCGCCTCCGTTCGAGCCCATCGGGACGCGCGACATCATCTCGACGCCCGCGGAGACGACGAGGTCGAGCTGTCCGGACGAGATCGCTGTCGCAGCGCTGAAGTTCGTCTGCATGGAAGAGCCGCACTGGCGGTCGACCGTCGTTCCGCACACCGACTCGGGCCAGCCGGCGACGAGCGGCACCATCCGGCCCAGGTTCCAGCCCTGCTCGCCGATCTGGGTGACGCAGCCGAGCTGGACGTCCTCGATCTCTGCGGGATCGAGGTCGTGTCGTGCGACCAGGCCGTTCAGCACCTGCGCCGCGAGCTCGTCTCCGCGGATCGACGCAAGCGAACCGTTCTTCTTGCCGATCGGCGAGCGAACGGCGTCGATGATGAGCGCGTCAGGCATCGACGACAGAGTAGAGGCGCCAGCTGCCCACGCCCTTGAGCTCCCGCTCGCCGCGGTCGGCGAAGACGATCCCGGAGCCCGCGACAAGGTCCTTGACCGTGCTCGACACGAGCACCTCGCCCGGATCAGCCGCGGCCGCGACGCGGGCGCCTGTGTGGACGGCGATCCCGCCGATCTTGTCGCGCATCAGCTCGCACTCGCCGGTGTGAAGCCCGGCGCGGATCTGGATCCCGAGCCCCTGCACGCCTTCCCGGATGGCGCACGCAGCGCGGATGGCGCGGGCGGGCCCGTCGAAGCTGGCGAAAAAGCCGTCGCCGGCCGTGTCCACCTCGCGGCCGCGGTACTGCTCGAGCACGCGCCGAACACGAGTGTGGTGCTCGTCGAGCACCTCGTGCCAGCCGCGGTCGCCGAGCTCGCGCGCGCGCTCCGTGGAGCCCACGATGTCGGTAAACAGGACGGTCGAGAGCACGCGGTCGTAGTCGGGCGCCGAGCGGGTGCCCGTCAGGAACTGCTCGATCTCCTCGAGCAGGCTGTCCTGGTCTCCCGCCCAGAGCAGATGCTCATCGCCGGGAAGTTCGACGAAGCGCGCGTCAGGGATCTGTGACGCGAGCCAGCGGCCCTCGTCAACCGTGACGTCCCGGTCGCCGGTCCGGGTGAGGACGAGCGTCGGAACGCGAATGGTCGGAAGGATGTGCCGCGTGTCGATCTGCGAGTTCATGCGCAGGAGTGCGGCCGCCGCACCCGGGCTTGCGCTCCGCCGCAGACAGGTCGAGTACCACTCGAGCAGACCCGGATCCTCGTGCGGCGCCATGTCGGTGATGTCGAGGCCGGCGCCCCAGTCGCGTTCGACTCCCGCGATCGTCTCGAGCCGCTCCTCGAGGGACGGCGCCCAAGGATAGTCGTCGCTGCGAAGCCGTTTGGCGAACGCGCCGACGAGGACAAGCGCACGCGCGCGCTCGGGATACGTTGCGGCGAAGAGGAGAGACATGCTGCCGCCCTCCGAATGTCCGAGTAGCGCGGCACTCTCCGACCCGACGGCGTCGAGGACGGCGCGCACGTCGTCCATGCGCTGCTCGAGCGTCGGCAGCCGGTCGGTCGAGACGCGGTCGGACATCCCCGTCCCGCGCTTGTCGAACAGGATCAGGCGGGAGAACGACGCCAGTCGTTCGAGGAGGCGCGCCGGCTTCGGCTTTTCCCAGAGGAGGTCGATGTTCGAGACCCAGCCTGGGACGTAGACGAGGTCCAACGGCCCGTCGCCGACGACCTGGTAGGCGATGTTGACGTCGCCACTTTTCGCGTACCGCGTCTCCGGCGGCATAGGCTTCCACTATGGCGGTCACGGCGACCGAACGGAAGCTCTTCGTCGGCGGCGAGTGGATCGAGACAGGCGACTGGCTCGACGTGCGCTCGCCCTACTCCGGCGACGTCGTCGGCCGTGTGGCGAAGGCCGGCGGCCACGAAACGCGCCGCGCGATCGACGCCGCCGAGCGCGCGATGCGGGAACCGCTGCCGGCGCACAAGCGGGCCGAGATCCTCGTGCGCGTCGCCGGTGCGCTCGGTCGCCGCCACGAGGAGGCTGCGCGGCTGATCTCCGACGAAGCCGGGAAGCCCTTGAAGGCGGCGCGTGTGGAGGCTGCTCGTGCGATGTCCACCTACACGTTCGCCGCAGTCGAAGCGCGCAAGCTCGCGGGAGAGATGGTTCCGATGGACGCCGCGCAGGCGGGCGAAGGGAAGCTCGCCTTCACGCTGCGCCGCCCGATCGGCGTCGTCGGCGCGATCAGTCCGTTCAACTTCCCGCTCAACCTCGTCGCGCACAAGATCGCACCCGCCCTGGCCGCGGGCTGTGCGGTCGTGCTCAAGCCGGCAAGCCAGACCCCCCTGTCGGCACTGTTCCTCGCGGAGCTGGAGGAGGAGGCCGGGCTTCCTCCGGGCTGGCTCAACGTGGTCGTCGGTCCGGCGTCCGAGATCGGGGACGTGATGGTCGAGGACGAACGCGTCAAGCTGATCACGTTCACGGGCTCGAGCGGCGTCGGCTGGAAGCTGAAAGAGCGCGCGCCGAAGAAGCGCGTGAACCTCGAGCTCGGCAATGCAACGCCGCTGATCGTCGCGGCCGACGCGGACGTACCGACGGCGGCGACGAAGGTCTCGCAGAACGCGTTCGCCTTCGCGGGCCAGAGCTGCATCTCGGTGCAGCGGGTCTACGTGGAGCGCGGTGCATACGACGAGTTCGTGCAGCAGCTCGTCCCTTTGGTCGAAGCGCTGAAGGTCGGCGACCCGGCCGACGAGGACACGGACGTTGGCCCCGTCATCGACGAGGACGCACGCGAGCGCATCCTCGAGTGGATCAAGGCGAGCAGCGGACAGGTGCTAACCGGCGGCGAGCTGGAGGGCGAGTTGATCCGGCCGACCGTGATCGCGAACCCCGGACTCGAGGACGAGGTCTCCTGCGAAGAGATCTTCGGACCGGTCTGCACGGTGACCGCGGTCGACTCCATCGACGAGGCGATCGAGCTTGCAAACAGCACCCGCTACGGGCTCCAGGCCGGCATCTTCACCGCCAGCCTGGACACCGCGCTGCGGGCGGCGCAGGAACTGGAGTTCGGCGGCGTGACCGTGAACGAGGCGCCGACATTCCGTTCCGACCAGATGCCCTACGGCGGGGTCAAGGACTCGGGCAACACGCGCGAGGGCCCGCACTATGCGGTGCGCGAGATGACCGAAGAGCGCCTGGTCGTCGTCGACCTCCCGTAGTTTCGGCCAGGGCGCGACGGGAGCCGTGAGCGCATGATCGGACTCGTGCTCGCCCTGATGGTCGTCGGCATCGTCGTGTCCCTCTTCGGAGGTTGGATCTTCGGGATCGCGATCGGCGCGGTCGCGGTCATCGTGTTCGTCCTCTTCCTGGCCGGGTTCGGCCGGAGAGCCGCCTCGCCGCGCCGGCCTTAGGGCATCACACCTCGCTGTTACATTGATTCGCGTGGCGCGGCCTTCGCTGCTTGCACGCTTCCGCCGCAAGGATGAGCGGACGGATGCGGGCGCGCGCCCGGCCGGCCCGCCGCGCCGCGCTCTCCCCCATCCGGGCCAGCTTCGGAAGGAACGGCGCGCGCTGCTTCGTGTCCGCGAAGAGCGCCTCCGCGACCTCGGCGGCCTCATGCTGGAGATGTTCCGCCGCGACCAGTTCCGCCAGGACCTGCTGGTCGAGCGCTGCGACGAGCTGATCGCGCTCGACGAACGCCTCCAGGAGCTCGACACGCTGCTTGCAGCGGCTGTCTCCGTTCGGCGGGCGGCGCCGGCGGCTCGGTGTGCGTGCGGCGCTCCGCTCGTGTGGGGGTCGCACTTCTGTGCCAACTGCGGCCGGCCGGCGGCCGCGACTCCGCCGGTGGTCGGCTGCCCGCACTGCGGCAGCGCGCTGGCGGCGGATGCGAAGTTCTGTGCGGTCTGTGGAAAGGCGGTTACGCCGGCTCAGCAGTCCGAGGCCGCGGCGGTGGAGCCGCGAGCCGAGTTGCTCGAGGCGCTGCCCACACCCGCACACGAACGCTGGGAGCAATGAGCACACCGGCCGTCCCGCCCCAGGGCCCGCTGTGTCCGCGCTGCGGTGCGCCGTACGGTCCCGACCAGGAGTACTGCCTCGAGTGCGGTCAGCGGCTTCAGTCCGGCGGCGGAGTCTTCGGCCGGCTCGCGGGGGCTTGGCAGCAGCGGTTGGGCTGGTATCCGGGCGACTGGATCTGGCCGGTCCTGCTCTTCCTCCTGATCGCGGTGGCCGGGGCGACAGCGGCCATCGTCCTCGCCGACGCCGGCGCGGAGAACAAGACGCTCGTGGCGACCCAGGGTGGAGTCCCCCATTCTCCGACGACGGCGTCGCCGACGGCGACCGTCGCCATACCGTCAGTCCCGAGCGGTACCCCCTCCGGGGCTCCTTCGACCCCCACCGCCCCGCCGCCGGCCACGACCACGACGCCCCGGCCCGGAGCGCTGACGGCCTGGCCGGCCGGGCAGAGCGGCTACACGGTGGTGCTCGAATCGATCCCCGGGAGCTCGAACGGCCGTGCGCTCGCGCTGGAGCGGGCACGGTCAGCTTCCAGGGCGGGACTCCCACAAGTGGGTGTCCTGGATTCGAGCCGCTATTCCAGCCTCCACCCGGGTTACTCCGTGGTCTTCAGCGGTATCTACGACTCGCGCGGCCAGGCCGATCGGGCCCAGGCAGCCGCCAATGCCAAAGGTTTCAGCGCCGCCTACGTCCGTCAGATCACCCGCTAGCCCGTTCTCAGGCGAGACAACGAAGGCCCGGACTTTGTAACACGGGCCCGGACCCTATAGACTCCGCCGCGAAGGC
This sequence comes from Gaiellaceae bacterium, assembly GCA_041493175.1. GTDB lineage: Bacteria > Actinomycetota > Thermoleophilia > Gaiellales > Gaiellaceae > 3-1-20CM-4-69-9. The sequence goes on from JBGPYI010000039.1 coordinate 9,693, forward strand.
AAGCGGGCCGACCACGATTTACTGCGGGTTAACAAAGCTTTGCGGGGGATTAATGGCAGCTAGAGATACTGTGATCGAGGAGTACACCGCCCAGCTTCAAGCCTGCATGTATCAATACTCGAGAGCCATCTACAGGTCGATTAAAGACCTGATCGACCCGTATGTGGCCCCGGAGCTGCATCTCGAGTACCGGCGGGCCGTCCTCGAGCAGTGCGAACAGACAATGGAGCGGCTCGCAAAAGATCCGCTCTATTTCGCGAAGCCCGACCGGGCGCTCTTCCAGGACATCCGCCGCTACTTCCCGATCACGGTGCAGGCGGAAGTGGCGTGGGCCGTGAAAGAAGGCGTGGCCGCCGCGGTGGCGTTCATCGTGGAGCAGATCGAGGCAGGAGCCCTGGACGGCGGCGTCGCACGCTGCCGGGCGACGACGCGCAAGGGCAAGCCGTGCCAGCGCACACCCCTTCCGGAGCGCGACTACTGCCCGTCGCACCAGCACCTCGAGCGCTCCAAAGTCGCGGCCTAGGTCCTAAGCCAAACCGTCCCGGCGAAACACGTCCGTCGAGGCGTCGCCCCGTCCTCCCCAGTCTCGTGCCTGGCACGTGACGGGGCCGCGCCGGACGTGGAGCGAAAGCGTCACAGCGCGGGCTACCCGGTTTTCGTAGCGCTACCTTCGGGTGATGGGACGGCCCCACCGCTACCTCGCCGCCGGCGCCTACTACCACGTCGGGATCCGCGGCAACAACCACGCCCCGATCGTGCTGGACGATGGAGACCGGATCGTCTTCTTCCACATCCTTCGCCGCGTCGAACGCCGCTACGGCTGGCGCACGCACGTGCGGTGCCTGATGGGCAACCATTACCACTTGCTCGTCGAGACCCCGCTGCCGAATCTCGCCGACGGGATGCGGGATCTGAACGGCGCCTACGCCCGCGCCTTCAACGAGCGCCACCGAAGGAAGGATCACGTCTTCGGTCGCCGCTACTGGTCAAAAGTGATCGAGTCGGACGAGCAGTACGAGGCGACGGTCGAGTACATCGTCAACAATCCGCTCCACCACGGCTTCGTCCGCCGGCTCGAACAATGGCGCTGGACGTCGGGGCCGGCGGTCAGTCCGGTAGATTCGCCTCGTGTCTCACGACACCGACAAGCTGATCCGTCAGCTGTCGCTCGTCGCCTTTCTGATGGCGGAGCGACGGCTGTTGACTGCGCGCGACGTGAAGTCGAACGTCGAGGGTTACTCCGAGATGTCGGACGAGGCTTTCGCCCGTCGCTTCTACTCCGACCGCGCCGAGCTTCTTGCGCTTGGTGTGCCCCTCCAGTCGCAGCGCGACGAGTTCACCGGCGAAGAGCTCTACACCCTCCGTTCGGAGAACTACTTCCTCGCCGAACTCGAGTTGGAAGACGACGAGCTCGCCGCGCTCCAGACCGCGCTGTACCTGCTGGAGGGGCAGTTCGCCTATTCCGAGCCGTTGCGGCTGGCGCTCCAGAACCTTGCGCTCGGTCGTCAGGGCTTTGGCGAGCACGCTTCGGAAACCGCCGTTCGCGTCGAGGTGCTCGACCCCGACTACTCGGCCGAGATGCCGGGACGGTTGGGGAAGCTCGAGGGTGCCATCTCGAAACAGCGCACGATCAAGTTCCCGTACTACTCGATCTCACGTAACCGCCAGAGCGAACGCACGGTCAATCCGTACGGTCTGCTCTCGGACAACGGCAGCTGGTACGTGATCGGCCAGGATCTCGACCGGAAGGACATCCGGACCTTTCGCGTCTCCCGCATCCGGGGTGACATCAGATTTGCGACGCGCCGCGAGCGGGACTTCCGGATCCCGACCGACTTCGACATCGACGGGTACCGCGGCCGGCCGCCGTGGCAGATCGGCGACATCGAGGGCGAAGCGCGCATCGAGCTCGCAGGCGA
>JBGPYI010000193.1:0-4215 GCA_041493175.1 Gaiellaceae bacterium
GGAGTCGAGGTTGCAGTCCAGCAGCAGCCGCTCGGCACCGGCGATTCGCTTCGCGCCGCCCGCGAGAGCGTGGGCGGCGCGAAGACGCTGCTCGTCGTCTCGGGCGACCATCCGCGGATCAGCTCGGACTTGCTCGAGCAGCTCGTGGCAGAGCATCGCTCTGCCGGCGCGAGCGCGACCGTGCTCTCGTTCGAGCCGCCCGATGCTCGCGCCTACGGCCGCATCGTCCGCGATGATGACGGTCGCTTGAAGGCGATCGTGGAGGATGCGGATGCGGACGACGCCCAGCGGACGATCGGAGAGGTCAATTCGTCGATCTACGTCTTCGCTGCTGACAAGCTCTGGCCTGTTCTTGAACGGATCGAGCCGGCGAACGCGCAGGGCGAGCTCTATCTCACGGACGCGGTACGGCTGCTGGTCGAAGGAGGAGAGGAGGTTGTCGTGTTCAAGGCCCCGGATGCCGATGAAATGGAAGGAGTGAACACGCGTGTGGAGCTGGCCGACGCAGCTGCTTTCCTACGCGCGCGCGTGAACAGAGAACACATGCTGGCGGGCGTCACGATCGTGGACCCGCAAACGACCTGGATCGATCCCGACGTGGAGCTCGAGCCCGACTCGACGATCCATCCCTTCACGGTGCTGCGCGGCCGCACCCGGGTGGCGGCCGGCGCCGAGGTGGGCCCGCACGTCGTCGCCGACGATGCCGAGATCGGCCCTGGCGCCAAAGTGGGCCCCTTCTGTTACCTCCGCCCCGGCACGAGGCTGGGGGCGGGCGCGAAGGCAGGGACGTTCGTCGAGATCAAGAACTCCGTGATTGGTGCCCGGACGAAAGTGCCGCACCTCTCCTACATCGGCGACGCCGAGGTCGGCGAGGACTCCAACCTCGCGGCCGGGAACATCACCGCCAACTTCCCCCACCAGCCCGACCGGCCCAAGGGGAAGACGAAGATCGGACGGAACGTCAGGACCGGCATTCACAATGGGTTCGAGGCGCCGGTGGAGGTCGGGGACGACGCATGGATTGCAGGCGGTTCGTACATAACAGAAGATGTCCCTCCCGAATCGCTCGCTGGTTTCCCGCCGAAGCAGATCACGAAAGAGGGCTATCTCCGTGGAAAGCGCAACGACTGAGCAGCCGCGCCTGACCGGGCTCGAGGTCGCCGAGACCAAGGCCGAGGTCAAGCCGGAGCATTGGATCGAGCGCGGGCCGTCCAAGCGGCTCATGCTCTTCTCGGGCCGCTCGCATCCCGAACTGGCGCAGCGGATCGCGGAGAAGCTCGGCATCCAGGCCGGCGACGTCTCGCTGCGCACGTTCGCCAGCGGCGAGACCTACTGCCGGTACGAGGAGTCGATCCGCGGTGCCGACGTGTTCATCGTCCAGACCAGCTCGCCGCCCGTCGACCAGCACCTGATGGAGCTGCTGATCATGATCGACGCTGCGAAGCTCGCTTCGGCGAAGCGCATCACGGCCGTGGTGCCGCTCTATCCGTACTCCCGGCAGGACAAGAAGTCGCGCCCGCGCGAGCCGATCACCGCGAAGCTCGTGGCGGAGATGATGCAGTCGGCGGGCGCCGACCGCGTCCTGACCATGGACCTACACGCCGGGCAGGTGCAGGGATTCTTCGAGGTTCCCGTCGATCACATGACGGCCTTGCCGATGCTGGCGCAGTACGTGCGCGACCTGGGCCTGCCGGAAGAGGTCGTCGCAGTAGCCCCCGACACGGGCCGCACTCGGCTTGCGAGTAAGTTCGCCGAGATGATCGGGGGCGATCTCGCGGTGCTGCAGAAGGATCGGCCCGCGCACAACGTCGCGCGCGTCACGAACGTCATCGGCGACATCGAAGGCAAGTGCGCGGTGATGACGGACGACATGGTCGACACCGCGGGCACGCTCGTGGCCGGTGCCGAGTTCCTGAAGGAGCGCGGCGCGAAGAGAGTCTTCGCCTGCGCGACGCACGGCATCTTCTCGCCGCCCGCGATCGAGCGCATCGAGGCGAGCGCCCTCGACAGCGTCATCGTCACGGACACCGTCCCGATCGACCCGCTGACGAAGCCCGAGCGGGTGACGGTTCTGACCGTCGCCGACATCCTCGCCGAGACGATCCACAACGTCTTCGCCGACGATTCCGTCTCCGCGATCTTCGGCGACATGAACGCCTTGTTCTAACCCGGCGTTTTCGAATCGCTCCCGCGGGTTAGAACTTAGCCATGCGCCGTGGCCCAGGAATCAGCCTGTTCGCCCTCATCTACGTGGGGGTCGGCGTGGCGATTGCCGCGTCCCACCACTATTTCCAGCACATCAACGGCTGGCGAGGCGTGCTGTCGGCGATCTTCGCCGTCTTCCTCTGGCCGCTGATCCTGCTCGGGATCAACCTCCACGTGAAGAAGTAGCTAGCATTCGCCGCCGAAAATGGCGGGCGAGCGAATCAAGCTGACGGTCAAGGAGCGCGAGTCGCGCGGCTCCGCCGATGCTCGGCGCCTGCGGAAGCAGGGGATCATCCCCGGCGTCCTCTACGGCAAGGGAAAGAGCTCCTACGCGATCTGCGTGCCCGAGCGCGAGCTCCGGCGTGTGCTGACCGGCGCCGGCGGCCTCCACGCGATCCTCGACGTCGTCCTCGAAGGCCAGAACTCGACGCACGCGTCGATCCTCAAGGACTACCAGCAGGATCCGATCCGCGGCCACATCTCGCACATCGATCTCCAGGAGGTTCGGCTCGACCAGCCGATCCAGGCGAGCGTCAACGTCCAGCTGGTCGGGGAGCCGGCCGGGGCGAAGGAAGGCGGCGTGCTCTCGCAGGTGCAACGCGAGATCAACGTCGAAGCCCTGCCGATGGAAATTCCCGAGCACATCGACCTCGACGTCAGTGACATGGCGATCGGCGACACGCTCCGCCTCGCCGACCTGGCGCCGATCGAGGGCGTCACCTACCTGGACAATCCGGAGGAGACCGTACTCGCGAGCGTCGGCCTCCCGGCCCGCGAAGTCGAGCCGGAGCCCGAGGAACTCGCGGAGGGCGAGGAGCTGCCCGAGGGCGAGGTGCCGGAGGGCGAGGCAGCGGAAGGCGCTGCCGAGGGCGAGGCCCCAGCCGCACCGGGCTCGGGCCAGCAGGGCGAGTCCGGCACTTAATGCGCCTCCCGTGGCGTCGAGGCGACCGGGCCTCGTCGCTCGAGTTGCTCGTCGTCGGCCTCGGGAATCCGGGGCGCGAATACGCAGGCAATCGCCACAACGTGGGCTGGATGGTCGTCGAGGAGCTCGCGCGCAGGCACGGTGCATCGTGGAAGGGCAAGTTCTCCGGCCAGCTCGCGGAGTTGCGCCTGGACGGTCACCGCGTCGGGTTGCTGAAGCCCGAGACGTTCATGAACGAGTCGGGCCGGTCCGTCGGTGCTGCCGCGCGCTTCTTCAAGCTCGAGCCCGATGCGATCCTCGTCGTCCACGACGAGATGGATCTCGAGGCGGGACGATTGCAGGCCCGCAGCGGTGGCGGCCTGGCAGGCCACAACGGGCTCCGCTCGGTCGCGGCGCATCTCAAGACCCCGGACTTCCTCCGCCTGCGCGTCGGCGTCGGCCGGCCGGGCCGGGGCGATCCGCGCAAGGGGGCGGACTACCTGCTCTCGAATTTCACCGCCGAAGAGGACGCGCACACCCTCGTCGCGCGGGCCGCCGACGCCGTTGAGAAGCTCGATGCCGAAGGGCTCGAGCGCGTGCAGGCGCAATTCAACTGACGGCCGCGGTTACCTCGTCGAAGCTCGGCGCCCCCCGGATCGCGCGGTTTGTCGTTGTCGCGATCGCCAGGATGACGAAGCCCGCAAGCACGAAAGCCGCAGCGGTTCTCACCGAGTAAGAGGCAAGTAGGAGCCCCGCCACAACCGGCCCGAGCGGGAAGGCAAGCAGGGCGAGCGACCTCGCGACGCTGTTCACACGTCCTTGCAACCGGTCGGGCACGATCGCGACGCGATAGCCGATCACCATCGCGTTGACGGTCGGGTTGAAGAAGATCAGCGGAGCCGTGCCGGCGACGAGAACGAACACGTTGGGCTCGATCACGAATGCGACGATCCCGACCGCCAGCCACGCGGACAAGACGAGCACGGCGCGCATCGGGAGCAGACGCAAGAAGCGCGGCGCGGCGATGGAGCCGAGCAGCGAGAACCCACCGGTCACGGCGACGAGGGCGCCGATCGCCGCCGAGGAAAAGCCCTGGCGCTGCGCGGCGA
>JBGPYI010000007.1:0-22611 GCA_041493175.1 Gaiellaceae bacterium
GCCGCGCAGCGGGACGAGGCGGTGCGCGCTGCACTCGCGGGTGGATCCCAGCTCGAAGGTGTGCTGCTGCGCGTCGCCTCGACGGGAGCGATCGAGGAGAGCCGCGAGGTCGCTCTGGCCTATGCGCGAAATGCGCGGGCCTGTCTGAACGGCGAGCTGCACCGCGAGGAGCTCGAGTCCCTGACCTATGCCGTCGTCAATCGAGAGCGTTAGCTGGATGGCCCTCCTGGAACGCACCGACCTGCTCGCGCCCATCCGCGACAAGGTGGAGGCCGGAGAGCGCCTCGACTTCGAGGACGGCGTGACGTTGATGGAGAGTGACGACATTCTCGCGCTCGGCGAGCTCGCCGATCTCGCACGGCGCGCGCGGGGCGGCGACGACCGCGTCTACTTCGTCCAGAACCTCTACTTGAACCAGACCAACGTCTGCCGCGTGAAGTGCAAGTTCTGCGCCTTCGCGGTCACGAACAAGCAGTCCGACGCCTACACGTACACGCCGGGCGAGCTTGTCGAGGACGCTGTTCGCCAGCACGAGCTCACCGGGTTCACCGAGATCCACATGGTTGGTGGCGAGAGCCCGCACGTCGACTTCGACTACTACGTCGGGATCGTCCGCTCGCTGCACGAGGCGCTTCCCGACGTGCACCTGAAGCTCTTCACCGCGAGCGAGATCCACCACATGACGAAGCTCTCCGGGCTCACCCACGAGGAGGTGTTGCGTCAGTTGCAGGCGGCCGGGCTCGGATCGCTGCCGGGCGGCGGCGCCGAAGTGTTCGCCGACCGCGTGCGACGCCTGGTCGCGCCGGGGAAAGAGCACCCGGACTTCTGGTTCCACACGCACGACGCCGCGCACCGGCTCGGGATCCCGACGCACTGCACGATGCTCTACGGGCACGTGGAGACGTATGAGGAGCGTGTCGACCACCTCTTGCGTCTGCGTGAGCAACAGGACAAGACCGCCGGCTTTCTCGCCTTCATCCCACTCGCGTTCCATCCGGAGAACACGGTCTTCGAGCGGCGCGGCTGGAAGCACACGACCGGCTCGGACGACTTGAAGATGATCGCGGTGTCGCGGCTGCTGCTCGACAACATCGCGAACATCAAGGCCTACTGGATCATGATGGGCCTGCCCCTGGCGCAGGTCGCGCTGCACTTCGGGGCGAACGACGTGCAAGGCACCGTGGTGCGCGAGCAGATCTTCCATGCCGCGGGTGCGCGCACCGAGACCGAGCAGAAGATCCCGGAGCTCGCGCGCTTCGTCCGCGACGCGGGGCGCATTCCCGTGCAGCGCGACACGCTCTACAACGAGGTGGAGCGATGGTGAAGCTCGGCCGCATCTCCTACGTGAACATGGCGCCGGTCTTCTACCGGCTCGAGGCCGAGGTCGAGGAGATCCAGGGCGTACCGACTGAGCTCAACCGCCGTCTGCTCGCGGGCGAGATCGACGTTGCGCCGATCTCGTCGATCGAGTACGCGCGCAACGCCGACCGGTTGCGGCTGCTGCCGCGGCTGTGCGTCGGCTCCGAGGGCGCGGTCGATTCGATCCAGCTGGTCTCGCGCCGGCCGCTGGAGCAGGTGCGCACGGTCGCGGTCACGCCGGAGTCGGCGACCTCGGTCGTGCTGACGAAAGTTCTTCTACCGAAGGCCGAGCACGTGCCGCTCGGCGAAGAGGCCGACGCGAAGCTCCTGATCGGCGATGCGGCCTTGAAGTCCGCCTTCGAGGATCCGACCCCCCACTACGACCTCGGCCGCCTCTGGCTCGAGCGCACGGGGCTGCCCATGGTATTCGCCGTCTGGGCCTGCCCTGAGCCCTTGCAGGCCGGGCTGGTGGAGCTGGAGGACGCTCTCGTCGCCTCCGTGCGGCTGGCGCGGGCCGAGCCCGAGCGCCTTGCCCATGAGGCGAGCGAGCGCTACGGGTATCCGGCCGGCTTCCTCGCCCGCTACTTCGAGAAGCTGCGTTATCGCTTCGGCCCGAGGGAGCGCGCCGGCCTGATGAGCTTCCTGGAGCTGGCGCATGAAGCCGGCGAGCTCGACGAAGTCCCGGAGCTGCGCTTTGTCCGCGAGGCGGTCCCGGCGTGAACGAGTTAGTGGCTCAGAGCCACAAAGGATCTGTTTCGGAAATCCTCGGCAAGGCGCTCGACGGGGAGCGCATCTGGGACGACGAGGCGCTCGCGTTACTCGAGTCACGCGACCTCGTCGCCGTTGGGCGCGCTGCGAACGAGATCAGGAACCGCAGGGCAGATCCGGACCGCATCACGTTCATCATCGACCGCAACCTCAATTACACGAACATCTGCCATACCGACTGCGACTTCTGCGCGTTCTACCGCAGTCCCGGCGACACGCGCGAGGGCTACCTCCTGCCGAAGCCCGTCATCTTCAAGAAGATCGAAGAAACGCTCGCGCTCGGCGGGACGGGCCTACTCATGCAGGGCGGTCACCACCCGGATCTCGGCATCGACTACTACGAGGATCTGTTCCGCTCGATCAAGGCGCGCTACAAGATCCACCTGCACGCCCTCTCGCCGCCGGAGATCCAGCACATCTCTCGGCGCAGCAAGCTCACGCTCTGGCAGACGATCTCGCGCCTGCGCGACGCGGGTCTCGACTCGATCCCGGGCGGCGGCGGCGAGGTCCTCGTCGACCGCGTCCGGAAGGTCATCGCCCCGAAGAAGACGAAGACGAACGAGTGGCTCGCCGTTATGCGCCACGCGCACCGCCTCGGCATGTCGACGACGGCGACCATGATGTACGGCCACGTCGAGACGGTTGCGGAGCGCGTCGAGCACATGCGGCGCATCCGCGAGCTGCAGGACGAGACCGGGGGCTTCCGCGCCTTCATCTCGTGGACATTCCAGAACGACGGCAACCGGCTCGCCGGCAAAGTCGCCCGCGAGGACATGCCGACGGCGTTCGACTACCTGCTCACACAGGCCGTTTCCCGCATCTATCTCGACAACGTCCCGCACATCCAGTCCTCCTGGGTCACGCAGGGGATGAAGATCGGCCAGGTCGCGCTCGGGTTCGGCGCGGACGACATGGGCTCGGTGATGATCGAGGAGAACGTCGTCTCGGCAGCAGGGACGACCCATAGCACTTCGACCGAGGAGCTTGTCCACCTGATCAAGGCCCTCGGCAAGACGCCGGTTCAGCGCGACACGCTCTACCGCGAGGTCAAGGTCTGGAATTGACCGGGGCGCATTCGGCCCCCAGTCGCCCCTTGCCGTAATCCGGCCCGAGTGCCAGTGTTCACCCGTTGGGTCATCGTCTTTTGAACGGGAGGAACGAATGAAGGGGTTTGCGCTACTCGTCGCCGCCTTGGCAGGCGCCGCGCTTTTGTACGTCACGACCGCAGTCGGCGGCCCGCAGGCTGGGCCGTCACGCGCGGAGTTCAACGCGCTCAAGAAGCAGGTGGCGGCGCTGAAGAAGGACGACGCGACCGTCCAGGCGGTGCTGAGCAACTGCTTCACCAGCGCCGTCCCGGTCTTGAGGTACGACGGCTACGAGTCGCGGGCGGCTGACGGCAGCACGTTCGTCACCACGGCTCTCGACATCGTCGAGCCGGGAGACACGCCGACGATGTACGTGCTCGACGTCGGTCAGGCCTGCGCCACCGTGATCAACGCCAAGCTGAAGCTCCACGGGCTCAAGCTGGTCAGGCCGGCCGCGACGCGCCGCTAGACCGGTAGTTGGAGGTTCGTCCGGCGTGGCGGAGGTGTCACGCCGGACGGCCCCGAGCTAACAGTCTCCTTTCATTAGCCGACCTCCGGTTCAGCTAACCTCGGGCGGGGTCGTGGTCCGTAGAGCCGTCATCTACGTCCTCTTTGCAGGGCTTTTTGTCGCACCTGAAACCTTCGCGGCCGTGCCGATCCGTGGGCAGACGCTCGTTCCCGGTGTGGTCTACTCCCGGCAGGTCGAGTTCACCGCGCACGGGCCCGTCGTGATCCACGTGATCTCGGCGCCGAAGCCGACCGGGCTGTACGCGCTGAAGCCGGTGCTGTCGAACAACGCGATCCTCGGCCGCGAGCGCGTGACGTCGATGCAGAAGGGTGTGTCCGCCGAAGCGACTGTCGCAGGCATCAACGGCGATCTCTTCAGCTGGGCTGACGGACATCCGACCGGTGGCCTCATCCGCGGTGGAATCCTCGACAGCGGTCCGGTGGACTTCCGTTCGACGGTCGGGATCGACACGGACGGTGTCCTCCACGTCGAGCGCGTGCGCCTTGCCGGCACCTGGCAGGGATCGGGCCAGCGGAGGATCCTCGGGATCAACGAGGTGCCGCGGCCGAATCGCACGACGCTGTACACGCGTGCGTGGGGCGCACGTACGCCGGCCGAGAACGGCGGCGCGCAGGCGATCGTCGAGCCCTTCCCCGCGACGAAGCCGAACACTCCCCTGACGGGCGTCGTCACCCAGTACGTCAGCGGCGGCAACCAGCCGATCCCACCCGACGGAGCGGTGCTCGTCGCACGCGGCGCACAGGCGGGCTTTCTCTCCGGCGAAGCGCCGATCGGCGCGAACGTCACGGTGCTGCTCACGCTCACACCACCCTGGGCGAACGTCCTCGAGGCGCTCGGGGGTGGCCCGATCATCGTCCGCGAGGGCAAGCCGGTGTTCCGCTCGCTCGAAGGCTTCACGACCTCGCAGCTCGCGTACCGCCATCCGCGCACGGGGGTCGGGCAGACGGCCGACGGCCGGATCCTGCTCGTCGCTGTCGACGGCCGGCAGCCCGGCTACAGCACCGGCCTGACGAACTTCGAGCTGGCGCTGACGATGATGCGCCTCGGCTGCGTCACGGCTTCCGCGCTCGACGCGGGTGGCTCGACGACGATGGCCTTCGACGGCAAGTTGCTGAACAGACCGTCTGATTCAGGCGGCGAGCGCGCCGTCGCGGAGGCGCTCACGCTCTTCTACTACGGCGTCTACGCGCCCGCTTTGCCGGCCCGTGTCCTCTCGCCGAACGCAGACGGTGTGGACGACGCGCAGACCTTCGCGTACAAACTCGTGCGGCCTTCGACGGTGACGGCGACGCTGACCGGCCCGGGGGGAATCATCGTCCCGCTGGATTCAGGCTCGCGCGCGGTCGGCAGCTACAAGTTCGACTGGACGGGAGCCGGGCAGCCCGAGGGCGCCTGGACGTTCAGAGCGGTCGCGGACGACGATCTCGGGCGGCACTCGATCGCCGAGCGCCAGTTCGGGCTCAACAACACGCTCGGCTTCGTGATCGCGAGCGCGAGCCACCGACGGGTCACGGCAACCTTCAAGCTCGCACGGCCTGCGCGCGTCGCGCTGCGCATCGAGACACCCGGCGGCGGCATCGTGAAGACCCTTGCCAGTCGAAGCTTTCCCGCAGGCGACGGGACGATCTCGTGGCGGGGTCGGCCCGGCAGTTACGTCTTCAGCACCACCGCCACGAACGAGGTCGGAGCAGTGGAACTCACGGCCCCGTTCCGGCTCCGCCGGTAGCCTCCGCCAAGTGCCGGTCGCCGGCGTCACCAACTCCCTCACCTCGCTGATCGGAAACCACGGCCTCTACGCCGTGTTCGGCCTGATGGCGGTCGACGCCGTGCTGCCCGCGGCCAGCGAGCTGGTGATGCTCTACGCGGGCGCGCTGGCAGCGGGAGCTTTCGCCGGTCAGCACGTCGACCTCTTCGGAACCCGCATCTCCTCGCATGCCTGGGCCTACGTGGCCATGGCGCTTGCCGGCACCCTCGGCTACCTCGCGGGCTCGGTCGCCGGCTTGGCGATCGGCCGGTATGGAGGGCGGCCGTTGCTGGAGCGCCGGGGGCGCTGGTTCCATCTCGGCGAGGACAAGCTGCAGCGGGCGGAGCGCTGGTTCGACCGCTGGGACGACCTCGCGGTCCTGATCGGCCGGGTCACCCCCGTGGTTCGGTCCTTCATCTCCATTCCGGCCGGCATCTTCCGGATGCCGTTGTGGCGCTACACCGTGCTGACTCTGATCGGGTCCGCGGTCTGGGCCTTTGCACTCGCCGGAGCCGGCTACGGGCTCGGTGACAGCTACGAGCGCTTTCACCGCGATTTCCGCTTCGTCGACTACGCGGTGGCGGCGGGAATCGTGGCGCTGGCGGCGTATTTGATCGTGCGCCGAAGACGGTCTTCTAGACTTTCCAGCCGTGCGCCCGATTCCACTGGTTGACGTCAAGGCACAGTACGAGCCGTTCCTGCCTCGAATCCGCGAGGCGATCGACGGCGTGCTCGCAAGCGGTGCGTTCATCCTCGGGCCGAACGTGGCGGCGTTCGAGCGCGAGGCGGCGGACTACCTCGGCGTAAAGGAGTCCGTCGGCGTCGCCAACGGCACGGACGCACTTGTGCTCGTCATGGACGCGCTCGGGATCGGGGCGGGCGACGAGGTGATCTGTCCCGCGTTCACCTTCTACGCCACTGCGGAAGCGATCGCCCGCCGCGGCGCAACTCCCGTCTTCGTGGACGTCGACGCCGGAACAATGAATCTCGACCCCGAGGACGTCGCCGCGCGGATCAACCCGCGCACGAAGGCGGTCCTCGCGGTCCATCTCTTCGGGCGCCCCGCGCCGCTGGCCGAGCTCGCGCAGCTCGGCGTCCCAGTGATCGAGGACGCCGCCCAGGCGTTCGGCTCGCCGGACATCGCGCGCAGCGGAATCGCCTCCACGTTCAGCTTCTATCCGACGAAGAACCTCTTTTGCATCGGAGACGGAGGGCTCGTCTCCACGGACGATCCCGAGCTTGCGGAGCGAGTCCGGATGCTCCGCTTCCACGGCTCGCGCGACAAGGTCGACTTCGAGCTGATCGGCTACAACTCGCGTCTCGACGAAATTCAGGCGGCGGTGCTGCGCATCTTCCTCGCGGAGCTCGACGGTTGGGTCGCCCTGCGCCGCGAGGCGGCCGCTCGTTACGCCGAGCTCGGGCTCGGCGCCGCCTGCGAGCTTCCCGAGGACGAGCCCGGCCACGCTTACCACCTGTTCGTCTGCCGCTCGCTCGAGCGCGACCGCATCCGCGCCGCGTTGAAGAAGGCGGGAATCGGCAGCGCGGTCTACTACACGACGCCGCTGCACCTCCAGCCCGCGCTCTCGTATCTCGGTTACGGCCGCGGCGCGCTGCCTGTCACCGAGCAGCTCGCGCAGGAGAACTTCTCCGTCCCGATCTGGGCGGGCATCGACGCCACAACGCAAGAACAGGTTGTCTCCGTCGTGCAGGCGTCGGCGCCGGTGGCCTCGTGATTCCCATCAACAGGCATCGACTCTGGCAGCTGCTCGCGGACGGCGCCCTGATCGCGGTTGCCTGGTGGCTCGCATTCTGGCTGCGCTTCGACAAGGGCGTGCCCGGCCCGTACCACCGCCTGATGATCGACATGATCCTCGTCGTGATCGCGATCAAGCTCGCGATCTTCATCGCGTTCGGCTTCTACAACCGCTGGTGGCGTTACGTCTCAACCCGGGACATGTGGGGCGCGGCGCGCGGCGTCACGGCAGCGTGCATCGTCGCCGACCTCGTCATCTACTTCGCCCATCCCGTCCACGGCTTCCCGCTGCCTCGATCGATTGCGGTGCTCGACTGGCTGATCCTGCTCGCGTTCGTCGCCGGCACGCGCCTGATCGCGCGCAGCCTCATCGAGCGGCCCGGCGCGGCGTCCCTGGTGGCGCGCGGCAAGGAAGTGATCGTCGTCGGTGCGGGCGACGCAGCGCAGCTCGTGGTCCGCGAGATGCTCAAGGCCCCTGCGCTCGGTTACACGCCCATCGGCCTCATCGACGACGACCCGCGCAAGAAGAACATCCGTTTGCACGGCATCCGCGTCCTCGGCACGACGGACGATCTGCCGCACATCCTGCGCGACAACCCGCCGGACGAGGTGCTGATCGCGATTCCGTCCGCATCGGGCGAGACCCGCCAGCGGGTGGTCGAGATCTCGCAGGACGCGAACGTCGCCGTCAAGACGCTGCCGGGGCTGTACGAGCTGTTCTCCGGCGACCTCAACCTCGCCGGGCAGATCCGCCCGGTCCAGGTGGAGGACGTGCTCGGCCGCGAGCCGGTCGAGGTCGACGTGGACTCGATCGCCAAGTACCTCTCCGGCGAGACCGTGCTCGTCACGGGCGCGGGCGGCTCGATCGGCGCCGAGCTCTGCCGCCAGATCGCCAGGGTCGGGCCGGCGCGGCTCGTCCTCGTCGAGCACTCGGAGGCGGCACTCTTCGACATCGAGCGCGAGCTCGTGGGCGAGCGCGACTTCTCGGCGGTCGCGACGGTGCTCGGGGACTGCGGCGACCGCGCCAAGATGAGCCAGATCTTCGAGCGCTACAAGCCGGGCGTCGTCTTCCACGCGGCTGCGTACAAGCACGTCGCTCTTCTGGAGGCCAACCCGCTCGAGGCGGTGCGCAACAACACGCTCGCGACCAGAGTCGTGGCGGATGTCGCGGTCGAGTACGGCGCCCAACGGTTCGTGCTCGTCTCGACGGACAAGGCCGCGAACCCCAAGAACCTCCTGGGCCAGTCGAAGGCGCTCTGCGAGTGGATCGTCGAGGCGTACGGCCACCGTAAGGACATCAGTACCCGCTTCGTTGCGGTTCGCTTCGGCAACGTCCTCAACTCCTCAGGGAGCGTGATCCCGATCTTCCGGCGCCAGATCGAGAAGGGCGGCCCGGTCACGGTGACCCATCCGGAGATGACGCGCTACTTCATGACCATCCCGGAGGCGGTGTCGCTCGTGGTGCAGGCCGGTGCGATCGGCGGCCGCGGCCAGGTCTATGTGCTCGACATGGGCGAGCCGGTGAAGATCATCGACCTGGCGCGCAACATGATCCGCCTTTCGGGCAAGGAGCCCGAGACGGACATCGCCATCACCTTCGTCGGCGTGCGCCCGGGCGAGAAGCTGCACGAGGAGCTCTGGACCGACGGCGAGAAGGTCGGTCCAACCTCGCATCCGAAGATTCTCCGCGCCGCCCGTCCGCCCATCGACGCCGAATGGCTCGACGAAGGGCTCGGCGAGCTCGAACGGATGGTGGAGCGGGGAGAAACCCTGGACGTCGTCTCACGCCTGACCGCGATGTTGCGGGAGCCGAAGCGGGCCGGCGCCGCGGTTCTGGAAGACACTCTGCACTAACTCGGCGCATTCGCCGTCCCGCGCGGTCTTTACGGTGCACGGGTGGACCAGGATCCCATCTTCGCCGGGCTGAACCCGGAACAGCGCCGGGCCGTCGAGACGGTGCGCGGGCCCGTTTGCATCCTTGCGGGCGCCGGGTCGGGCAAGACGACGACGATCACGCGCCGGATCGCGAACCAGGTTGCGATCGGCGAGTTCGAGCCACATGAGATCCTCGCGGTCACCTTCACCGACAAGGCGGCGACCGAGATGCGCGAGCGGCTGGAGCGGCTCGGCGTCGGCGGTGTCACGGCGCGGACGTTTCACTCTGCGGCGCTGCGCCAGCTGCACCGGCTCGGCGATCCGCCCGACCGGATCATGGCCTCGAAAGCGCTGTTGCTACGCCAGCTCGGGAACACGCTGCCGCCCCCGTACAAGTTCCGTCCTGCAGGTGACCTCGCGACTGAGGTGGAGTGGGCGAAGAACCGCAGGCTGACTCCCGCTACCTATCTCGCCGAGGTCGGCGACCACGAGCCGCCGATCCCGCCCGATCTGATGTTCCCTATCTTTCGCGGCTACGAGGTCGAGAAGGCCGACCGTGGTTACGTCGATTTCGAGGACGTGCTCGAGCTGACGATCCGCCTGTTCGACGAGCGCCCCGAGGCGCTTGCCGAGGTTCGCGAGCACTTCAGCGCGTTCACGGTGGACGAGTACCAGGACGTCAACCTCTTGCAGCAGACGCTCCTCGACCGCTGGCTCGGCGACCGTGACGAGCTCTGCGCCGTGGGCGACGACTACCAGTCCATCTATGCGTTCACGGGCGCAACGCCTGACTACCTGCTCGGGCTCCCGGTGCGTTTCCCGAACGCGACCGTGATCCGGCTCGAAGACGACTACCGTTCGTCGCCCGAGGTGCTCGCGCTGGCGAACCGGATCGTCCCGGTGCTCGGCGGCGCGGAGAAGATCCTGCGCGCCACGCTCGGCTCGGGACCGGAGCCGGTCACACAGTCGTTCCCGGCCCGAGAAAGTGAAGTCGCGTTCGTCGTCGACCGCGTGCGTGCGTTGCACCAGGAGGGCGTCTCGCTCGAGGAGATCGCCGTCCTCTGTCGCACGAACGCAAGGCTGGCCGATTTCGAGGAGCCTCTGCACGAGGCGAAGATCCCGTTCCAGGGTGCGTCGCTCCTCGGGCGAGAGGCCGCCCGCCAGTTGCTACGACGACTGCGGCGGCTGGATTCGACGGCCATCGCCGCCTCGGTGCGTGGCTACGCCACCGACGCGGGCTGGCGCGAGCGACCGCCGGAGAAGCTCGGCGAACGGGAGCTGGTGCGCCAGTCCGATCTCGGACGTCTCATTCGCCTCGCGGCGGACTTCGACGACGGCGTTCGGAGGACGCGCGACTTCATCGCCGACCTGGAGGCTCGTTTCGGCTCGACAGGCGCGGACCGGCGCGGTGTTCACCTGCTCACGCTCCACGGGGCGAAAGGGCTCGAGTTCGAGGCAGTCTTCATCCCGCGGCTCGAGGAGAAGGAGCTGCCGATCAGACAGGCGAAGAAGCCGGGCGAGATCGCGGAAGAGCGGCGGCTCTTCTACGTCGGCCTGACCCGGGCGAAACGGCGGCTCGCCCTGACCTGGAGCGGAAAGCCGAGCCGGTTCCTCGGCGAGCTCGGGATCGCTGCTGCTCGCCCCGTCACGAAGCTGGCCGAGCCGGACGATCCGCTCTACGCGGCGCTGAAGCGCTGGCGCCTCGAACGCGCAACGACCGACGACTTGCCGGCGTACGTCGTCTTCCACAATTCGACGCTCGCCGAGATCGCCGGGCGCCGTCCACGAGACCTGTCGGAGCTCGGAGCCGTGCCGGGGGTCGGACCGACGAAGCTCGATCGCTACGGCGGCGACGTCCTACGCGTCGTCGCCACGTGCAGTGAGCAGCAGGTCGAGCAGGACCGCCGGATCGCGGCGGACGCGGCTGCCTGAGCCCTCTTCCCGCTTCTGCAGCTCGAGGGCGCGAGGATCGGTGAGCGGCTTGAGCCTGCCCTGACGGATCAGCTCCTCGTCCACCCCGCCGAGTCGGCCGCCGTAGGTCGTGTAGACGGGAACTCCCAGCGCGGCCGCCTCGCGGTTCATCGTGCCGCCGGCGGAGACGACGACGTCGGCGAGCGCAATCAGGCTCTGCGCATCGACCGCGCGATCCGGGACGATCACGGACGGCAACGCGAGCTCACGGACGTACTCGCGTTGCTCGTCCGTCCGCGGCAGCACGACCGCGTGCACTGTGTCGAGCTCGCCGAGATGGCCGAGCGTCTGTGGGAACAGCGGGTTGGAATGACGGTGGTAGAGCGACACGTCGGGCGGCGGCCGCAGCACGACGAGCACACGGTCGCGGTCGACGCCCAGGCTTTGGAGCACGCTCGGGTCGGGCTCGAAGTCGGAGAGGTAGTACTCCTCCTTCAGGCCGGGGTACCGCAGGAGCTTCGGCGGTCTGGCGCCGAACCGTGCGAGGCGCTCGTCGGGGATCGAGTCCGGCACGACCACCTTCGTCGCGGCGCGCATGCCGAGGTGGTGCTGCAGCGTGGCGAACTCGTAGTCGTGCGTCGTCGCGCTCGGGATGCCGAGCCGCCGCGCGGTCATGGTCAGCTCGTGTGAGCCGTGCGCGAGCGCGAGGTCGAAGCCGCGCGGCCGTGCCCATTTGCGCAGCGCGCGCAAGCGCGAGGCGAGCGAGCGTGCCTTGCCGAGCCGCGAACGTCCGCCGTGCCGGCCGACAACCGTCGCTTCGAGGCCGTGCAACTCGAGCAGTTGCAGCGTCTGCGCGTAGTCGCGCGCGGTGATCTCGACCTCGTCGCCTCGCTCGCGCAGCAGCCGGATCAGCGGCCTAAAGACCAGCACGTGCGCCGACGCGGTCATGTCGACCCAGACCTTCAGGCCGTAACTCCAACCAGTAAGCGTTCGATCGCTTCAGCGGCCCGTTCTCCTGCATGCCCATCCCAGAGTGGCGGGATCTGCCCGTGCTTCGGCTCCGCCAGCAACGTTGGCAGCTCGCGCAGCCGTTCCGGCTCGAGGCCGAGTAGCGTGTTCGTGCCGAGCTCGATCGTGATCGGGCGTTCGGTGTTTTGGCGCAGCGTGAAGCAGGGGATTCGGAGCACGGTCGTCTCTTCCTGGATTCCCCCCGAGTCCGTCACGACTGCGGCGGCTTTCGCTTCGAGCGAGAGAAACTGCCGATACGGCAGTGGTTCCATCAGGAGGACGCGTGTCGAGCCGTCGAGATTTCGTCGAGTCCGCGGATGCACCGGAAAGATCACCGGCAAGGACTCGGCGACGTCGTCGAGCGCGGCGATCGTCCGTGCGAGCAAGTCGGCATCGTCGACGAGGCTCGGGCGATGGAGGGTGACGAGGACGTAGCCTCCGGGCTCGAGCCCGAACTCACGCCAAGCCTCGAGTGCGAGCGCGGCGTCCTCGTTCGCTCGGAGAGTGTCGATCATCGTGTTCCCGACGAATGAGATTCTGTCGCTCAGACCTTCAGCGACCAGATTCGTGTCCGCGTCGTCGCTGTGTGTCAGGAGCAAGGTTGACAGGTGGTCGGTGATGACGCGGTTGCGCTCTTCCGGCATCGACCAATCCCCGCTGCGCAGGCCGGACTCGATGTGGCAGACCATGAGACCGCACTTGGCGGCGGCAACTGCCCCAGCGAGCGTTGAGTTGACGTCGCCCGCTACGACCACGAGATTGGGCTGCAGTTCCTCGAAGACGGGCTGCAGCGCGATCAAAGCGTCCTCGGTTGTCTGCGCGTCCAGAGCTACATGTGGCTTCGGGAGTGGCAGCTCCGCGAAGAAGACGTCCTTCATGATCGCGTCGTAGTGCTGGCCGGTGTGGATGAGCCGCTGGTCGACGTTGCCACCCCGCTCGAGCGCGTCGTAGACCGGCGCAACCTTCATGTAGTTCGGGCGCGCGCCGACAACGTGAACGACGAGCGGGCGAGACATGCGGCCCAGTCTAGGTCAGCGCTCGACGAGCACTTCGGGCCGTGACGCCACCTGCGGCTGCCGCTCGACATGCCGCTCGTGCCAGAGCGTGAAGGCGAGCAGCCCCCAGAGCTGGCGGCTGCGATCCTCGCGGCCGGCGACGTGGTCGTCCAGCAGGCGTGCGACCACCTCGGGCTGGAAGAAGCCCTGGCGGTGCAGCGTCTCGCGCGAGAGCGTCTCCCGCGCGAACGGCTCGAGCTCGCCTCTGAGCCAGGCTGCTGCCGGAATCGAGAAGCCGCGCTTCTTGCCGTGGACGATCTCGCGTGGCAGCAGCGGGGCGGCTGCCTTGCGCAGCAGCACCTTCTTGGAAAGGCCGCGGATCTTGTGGCGGGTAGGAAGCGCGAGCGCGAGATTCGTCACAACCGTGTCGAGATAGGGCACGCGGGCCTCGAGCGAGTGCGCCATCGACGCGCGGTCCGTCTTCACGAGCAGATCGTCGACTAGGTAGATGCCGAGGTCGACGTCCTGCAGCCGTGCGAGCTCGTCGGCCCCCTCGGTCTCGCGATATCTGTCCCGAAGGATGTCGACGGGATCGAACGCCGAGCTGCCGCCGGTGAGCTCCGCGCGCAGGTCGGGTGAGAAGATCTCCTTCCAGCCGTGGTGCCGCTCGAGCGGCGGGAGGTGAGCCGCGCGGACGAAACGCTTCGCCTTGTAATCGAAGCTCGCTCTCGACTTCGACGTCGGCAGCCGCTCGACAAGTGGGGCTGCCAGGCGCGCGAGGCCGCCGACACGCACGGCGAGCAGGTCAGCCGCGTACGTGTAGTAGCCGCCGAAGAGCTCGTCGCCGCCCTCGCCGGAGAGCGCGACCTTCACGTCGCTCGCCGCGAGCTGCGACACGAGGTAGGTCGGCAGCGCCGACGAATCGGCAAACGGCTCGTCGAAGGCGTCCGCCAAAGCAGGCAAGAGCAGGGCCGCATCGGGGCGGAGCACGAGCTCTCGGTGTTGCGTCCCGTAACGCTCCGCGACGAGGCGCGCACCGGCGAGCTCGTCGAAGGAGCGTTCCTCGAAGCCGATCGAGAACGTGCGCAACGCCTCGGAGCTCTCCTCCGCGGCCAAGGCAGCGAGAAACGCCGAGTCGACGCCGCCCGAGAGCAGAACGCCGACGGGCACGTCGCTGACAAGGTGCGCGCGCACGGAGTCCCGCAGGCGCGAGCGGAGCTCTTCGACGAGCTCTGCCTCCTCGTCTTCGCGGACCTCCTCGATCGGCGCCGGACGAGCGAAGCGCCGAACGTCGATGCGGCCGTCTTCCCAGATCAGCAGATGGCCCGGCGGGAGCTTGCGGATCTCCCGGAAGATCGTCAGCGGCGCGGGGATGGAGTTGAACGCGAGGAACGCCTCAAGTGCATCAGCGTCGATCTCGCCGCGGGGCAGGGCCCGCAGCTCGGAGGCGAAGGCAAGCTCGCCCTCGCCGGCGCGGTAGTAGAGCGGCTTGATCCCAAAGCGGTCGCGTGCGAGCACGAGCCGCCGCCGGCGTGCGTCCCAGATCGCGATCGCGAACATGCCTCGCAGCCGCTCGGCGAAGCGGTCGCCGTGCTCCTCGTAGAGGTGCAGCAGCACCTCGGTGTCGCCCCGGGTGCGGAAGTGATGTCCGGCGTGCTCGAGCTCGCGACGCAGCTCGCGGTAGTTGTAGATCTCGCCGTTCTGGACGACGTGCAGCGTTCCGTCCTCGTTCGCGATCGGCTGGTCGCCCGTCTCGAGGTCGATAATCGAGAGCCGCCGGGCGGCGAGCGCGATGTCCCCGTCGCTGAACTCGCCGAAGCTGTCCGGGCCGCGGTGGACGAGCGTCGCGCTCATTGCCGCGACGCGGTCGGTGACTGCCGAGCCGTTCGTCGAGGCGATTCCGCAGATCCCGCACACGGGCGGTCAGTGTAGAGAGGGCTCGAACGAGGGATTGCGGCGTACCCCTTCCGGGTGACATCGTTTGCACTGGGGGAGGGGTGAATTTGGATCCGCAGACACAAGCGTTTGTTCAGGCCACGGCGGCGATCACCTCGATCGCCTTCACGGTCTCGGTCTTGAACGTCCTCGCGGTCGTGCTGTCGCACGTCCTGCGCTGAGAGCCCCCGACCCAGAGGCCTAGCCGCGACTTAGGCTTCCCGGATGCACTTCGGCGTGCACGAGCAGCTCCTCCTGGTGGGCTTGCTGTTGGCGATCGTGGCCATGCTCGTCGCCGCGCCGCTGCTGCGTGTCCCCTATCCGATCTTCCTCGTTCTCGGGGGACTAACGCTCGGCTTCATACCCGGGATCCCGACGCTCCAGCTCCCGCCTGACGTCGTCCTCGTCGCCGTCTTGCCGCCGCTGCTCTACGCCGCTGCCTTCTTCACTTCGTTGAGAGACCTGCGTGCGAATACCCGTCCGATCGGAATGCTGGCGATCGGGCTCGTCGCCGCGACGATGACGGTCGTCGCCGTCGTTGCCCACGCAGCGGTCGACTCCATGTCCTGGAGCGCGGCGTTCGTGCTCGGAGCGATCGTCTCTCCCACTGATCCGCTTGCCGCGACCGCGATCATGCGAAGGCTAGGCGTGCCACGACGCATCGTTACCGTCGTGGAAGGTGAGGCGCTCGTGAACGACGGCACGGCGCTCGTGCTCTATCGCGTCGCCGTGGTCGCCGCGGTGTCGGGTGCCTTTTCGTTCTGGAACGCGTCTTGGCACCTCCTCTGGAGCGTCGTGGGCGGCGTGGGGATTGGACTGGTCGTCGGCTTCCTCCTCGCTGCACTGAGGCGGCGACTCGACAATCCGCCCGTCGAGGTGACGATCGCGCTCATGACCGGCTACCTCGCGTTCATTCCAGCGAATGCGGCGGATGCGTCGGGCGTTCTCGCTGTGGTCACGGCTGGGATCTACCTCGGCTGGCGCACGCCCGAGCTCACCTCGGTACAGACGCGGCTGCAAGGTCTCGCAGTGTGGGAGATCCTCGTCTTCGTCCTCAACGCTTTGCTTTTCGCCCTCGTGGGTCTCCAGCTCTCTCAGATCCTCGATGCCTTGACCGGACTTTCCGCAGGGACGCTGATCTGGTACGGGGTGCTCGTGACCGGTGCCGTGGTCGGCACGAGGCTCATTTGGGCGCCGGTCTTTTTGTATTTGCCGAAGCTCCTTTTCCGCCGTGGCGAGCATCAACGTGCTTCATTTGGCCATCCGATTCTCGTCGCCTGGGCCGGCATGCGCGGCGCCGTGTCGCTCGCCGCCGCGCTGGCGATCCCTCTGACCACGCATTCCGGTGCCCCGTTTCCCGAGCGTGATCTGATCATCTTCCTCACCTTCTGCGTCATCCTCGGGACGCTTGTTCTCCAGGGGCTGACACTCCCTGTCGTCATCAAGGCATTTGGCATTGAGCCGGACCATCTAGACGAGATGGAGGACGCCAAGGCGCGGATCAAGGCGGCGGATGCGGCGCTCGCGCGACTTGAGGAGCTGACAGGTGAGGACTGGGTCCGCGACGACACGGCCGAACGTATCCGCGGGCAGTACAACTTCCGTCGGAGCAGGTTCGCCTCGCGCTTCGATTCCGAGGACGACGGCGGGATCGAGGAGCGGTCGCTCAGCTACCAGCGGCTACGGCATGAACTGCTCGAGGCAGAGCGCGCGGCAATCGTGAGCCTACGCCGCGAGGGCGTGATCGGCAGCGATGTCGAACGCCGCCTCCAGCGCGATCTCGACCTCGAGGACGCACGACTCGAGGTCTAACCGCGGCCCGAGACGCCGCGCACGAACTGGCGCAGCACGCGCCAGGCCGTAGCCGCAAGCGTGCGCAGGTAGAGCCGCAGGGACCGGTCGGCGATCCACTCCAGGTCGTGCGCGAGCTTCTCCGCCATCGAGGTCTCGTAGCCGCGACGAACCTGGGCGAAGCCGGTGAGGCCCGGACGGACGACGAGCCGCTGCCAGTACGCCGGAAGCTCCTCCACGAGCGCCGCAAAGAAGCGGGGCCGGATCGGCCTCGGACCGACGAGGCTCATGTGTCCGCGCACGACGTTCCAGAGCTGCGGAATCTCGTCCAGCTGCGTTGCGCGTAGCCACCCGCCGATCGCCGTCGTCTCCTCGCGCGTGCGGCGCACGAGCTCTTCGCCGAGGTAAGGGCCGAGCCGTTCCTCCGCGTTTCGGCGGAGCGTCCGGAACTTGAGCATCTCGAACACGCGCCCGCCGCGCCCGACCCGCTCGCCCCGGTAGAAGAGCGGCCGTCCGCTGGTCAGGAGCAGCAGGACCGCGAGCGGCACCGTGACGGGCAACGAGACGAGAAGGAAGAAGGCAGAGAGCGCGATGTCGAACGCGCGCAGCGCGGCGTCACGTGGCCGGGTCGGGCTCGCCTCTGTCAGCTCCGAGAACCGCAGGATGAAGGGGTCGCTCGGAGCGGGCGTCCTCGTGGCCACGCGCCTGATGCTAGAGGGTGCGGGTGCAAGCGGATGCGGGGTTTCCCGCAGGGCGAATGCGGTTTGCCGCCGATGCCCGGCTCTGCGGGGCTGACCACGCTGCGGGCGTGAGTCGCAATTCGCGTAGGACTCTGATCGCCGTCGTGGCCACGGCGGCGACCGTTGCCGCGACGCTCATTGCGGTGAGCGCCGTTCAGGGCGATTCGCCGCAGCGGTCGAGCACGGAGCCGACGCTGAGGGTGCAGCAGGAGCTCTTCGCCGGGATTCCGCAGCAAGGCATCGTCCTTGGCTCTCCGGCTGCGCCCGTGACACTCGTCGAGTTCGCCGATCTGCAGTGCCCGTACTGCTCCGAGTTCGCGCGGGTCGCGCTGCCGACGCTCGTGCAGGATTACGTCCGCACGGGCCGCGCCAAGCTCGTGTTCCAGGGGCTGGCGTTCCTCGGCCCTGACTCGCGGACGGCTTTGCGCGCCGTTCTTGCAGCGGGTCTACAGAATCGCGCGTGGAACGTCCTCGACGGCCTCTACGGCCGGCAGGGCGCCGAGAACGGTGGGTGGGTGACCCGGCGGCTCCTGCGCGAGGTGGCCGGTGACGTTCGCGGTCTCGACGTGCGGCGGATGTTGCGTCAGAGCACGAGTCCTTCGGTGACGCGGTTGATACGAGACGCAGACCGTTTCGCCCGTGAGGGCGGTGTACACGGGACGCCGACCTTCTTCGTTGGCCGGTCGGGCGGACCGCTCCAGCGCGTCCAGCTCACAAGCCTCAGTGCCGAAGCCTTGCGTCCGGCTCTCGACGCTGCGCTGGCCGGTTGAACGATCCGGGCGCGCGTCTGGTCCTCGCCGTCGCTGCGGCTTTCGGCCTTGTGATCGCCGCCTACCTGACGGCCGTCCACTACCGGGGTGGCGTGCCGGTGTGCGCCGGCGGCGGCTGCGAGGTGGTGCAGCGCTCGCGCTATGCGGAGCTCTTCGGCGTGCCTGTCGCCCTCCTCGGGACGCTGGTGTTCACGACGCTGCTCGTGTCGGCGGTACTGCGCGCGCCGGTCGTCGTCGCCGGCGCCGCCGCGGTCGCGTTGGCGGGTGTGGCCTTTGCCGCGTATCTCGTTTACGTGCAGGTGGTCGTTCTAGACGCGATCTGCGTCTGGTGCGTGGCGAGTGACGCGTTGAGCGTGGTCGTGGCGGCCGCAGCCTGGCAGCGGCTGCGTCACACGCTCGCATAAGATTCCTTTATGGACACGCGCCAGCTAGCGGCGTTCTGTGCCGTCGTGGAGCGGAAGAGCTTCTCCCAGGCGGCCGAGCGTCTCGGGGTCACCCAGCCGGCCGTCAGCCTGCAGATCCGCTCGCTCGAGCAGCGGCTCGGGCGGCAACTGCTCGACCGGTCCGGTCGTCGCGTCGAGCCGACCGAGGCCGGGAGGCGGCTCTACGCATCGGCTCAGCGGCTCCTGGCTTGGGAGGAGCACCTGCTCGAGGAGCTCGACGCGGACGACGAGGGGGAGATCACCGGCACGCTCGAGCTCGGCGCTTCGACAGGTCCGGGCGGCACGGTCGTCCCGCTGTTGCTCTGCGAGTTCCAGGAGCAGCATCCCGACGTGCGCGTGCGACTGACGGTCTCCGACACGCAAACTCTCGTCGACCGGGTCGCCGAGCGGGACCTCGAGCTCGGCATCGTCGGGGCCGGACGCCGCCATCGTGGCGTCGCGTTCGAGCCCTTCTTCCGCGACGAGGTCGTGCTCGCCTGCCCGTCGGTTCACCGCTTCGCCGGCAAGACGATCTCGCTTGACGATCTGAAAGAGGAAAGGCTGATCGTGATGCAGGAAGGCGCGGGCGTCCGGCAGGTGATCGAGGACGAGTTGCGCAAGGCGGGGCTGCGGCTGCGCGACCTCGACGTCCGGCTCGAGCTCGGTCTGCAGGAATCCGTGCGCAGCGCGGTGCTCGCCGGACACGGCATCGCCTTCATCTCGCGCCTGGCGATCGAGGCCGATCTCGCCGCCGGCCGGATCGCTACTGCGCGCGTGCGCGGGCTCGACCCGGTGCGGGAGATCTTCCTCGTCCGCGCAGCCGGCCGCAGTGAGACGCGGGCGGCGCGTGCCTTCGTCGCGTTCGCACAGGGGCGCCTCCCCGCGTGATCGTCCGCTGGGGCCTGGCGGAGCTCCCCGGCGTGCTCGGCGAGCTCGGGATCCGGCAGCCGCTGCTCGTCGCGAGCGAGCGCCTGGCGGGCACGAACCTCGGCCTGCGCACCGCGGCCCGCTGGACGGAGGTTCCGTCGGATCAGGTCTCCGCTGCGGCGGAGCACGCAGGCGACGGCGTGATCGCGGTGGGCGGCGGCAGTGCGATCGATCTCGGGAAGGCGATCTCCGCCGCAGCGGACGTGCCCGTCGTCTCGGTGCCGACGACGTACGCCGGTGCGGAGTGGACGTCCTTCTTCGGGATCCGAGATCCCGAGCGGAAGATGCGCGGCGGTGGTGCCGGCGCTCACCTCGGCGGCGCCGTCTACGAACCGGAGCTGACGCTCTCGCTTCCCCGCGCGGAGACTGTCGGCACCGCGCTCAACGCGCTCGCGCACAGTGCGGAAGCGCTGTACGTCGAGGGCCACAATCCGGAGGCCGACGAGCACGCCCTTGCCGGGGCTCGGCTGATCGGCGAATGGCTCCCGCGCGTCGTCGACGCGCCGCAGGGCCTCGAGGCGCGGACGAAGCTGCTGGAGGGAGCGATGCACTCGGGGATGGCGCTCGGAGGCTCGATGCTCGCGCTCGGCCACGCGATCGCCCAGGCGCTCGGCGGGCGCTACGGATTGCCACACGGCGCGATGAACGCCCTGGCGCTGCCCGCTGCACTGCGCTTCAACGCAGAGGTCGAGCCCGAAGCCTTGCGCCGTTTCGGCGAAGCGCTCGGCACGGATGATCCGGCCGTTCGGGTCGAGGAGCTCGCGCGCCTCGGCGGCTTCGAGCGGCTGCGCGATTTCGGTGTGCCGGAGGCAGAGCTCGGCGAGGTCGCAGCCGCGACGGTCGAGCGCGCCGGCGCAAAGGCGAACCCACGGCCGGCGAGTGCAGCCGAGGTCGAGGAGCTGTTGCGGTCGATTTACTGAATAACGGCGGCTAATACATCGGATTAGCTGAATCGTGGTAAGGTCTGGGGGTCGTGGCGGACTCCACCTTTGACGTGCTCGTGATCGGCAGCGGGGCTTCGGGCCTGGCGGCCGCGGTTTCCGCCCGGCGGGCCGGTGCGCGGGTAGCGCTGGCGACGAAGGGCGCGCTTCAGTCCTGCAACTCGGCCAAGGCGCAGGGCGGGATCCAGGCCGCGTTCGGGGACGACGACTCGCCCGAGCAGCACGCGGAGGACGTCTGGAATTCCTCCCACGAGACAGCCGACCGCGGGCTGGTGGAGATCCTCACCGGCGAGGCGCCGTCTGCAATCCACTGGCTCGAGCAGCTCGGCGTCGAGTTCACGCGCGAGAACGGGGGCTACCGTCTCGCGCGCTGTGGTGGCGCCTCGCGCAAACGGCTACTGCAGGTCGGCGACCGCACGGGACACGCGATCACGACCGCGCTCCGCGACTCCGCTGAGAGCTCCGGTATCCAGACCTTTCCCAAGTCACCGCTCGCTGACCTCGCCCGGACCGAGAACGGCTGGCGCGCACGCTGCGGGGATCACACGATCGACGCCACGACGTTGGTCCTCGCAGCGGGCGGGCGGTGTTTCCGCGTCGCGGCAGAGCGCGGCGAGCTCACGACGAACCATCCGGGCGCGACCGGCGAGGTGACGCAGATCGCCGTCGACCTCGGTGCGGAGGTACGGGACTTCGACGCATTGCAGTACCACCCGAACGGCGGCGCCTGGCCGCAGAACATGCAGGGCTACTCCATCCCCGAGACGACCCGGGCCTACGGTGCCGTGCTCCTGAACGCCGACGGCGAGGAGTTCACCGATTCCCTCGGCCCCCGCGATGCCGTGAGCCAGGCGATCGTCGACGAGGTCGAGAAGGGCAACGGCGTCGAGACGCCCGACGGACGACCGGCCGTGTACCTCGATACGACGCGGATCTCCGAAGCCGACGCCAACGTCTCGCTGCCGTACATGCTGCGCCGGTACCGTGCGGGCGGGATCGACCCGCTGCGCGAACGATTGTTCACGTATCCCGTCCTCCACTACCAAAACGGCGGTCTTGTGATCGACGCGAACGCCGAGACGACGCTCGAAGGGCTCTACGCATGCGGCGAGATCGCCGGCGGCACGCACGGCCGCAACCGCATGATGGGGAACAGCTTGCTCGAATGTTGCGTCTTCGGCCGGCGCGCGGGCAACGCCGCCGCGGAGAAAGCGAGCGCATGAGCACGATCGCCATCACCGATCTCGAAGCTGCAGTCGAGGACGCAGCGGCGTACCTCTACGTCTGGGCGCTGAAAGACATCCCGCAGGACCTGCGCGACGCGCTCGCAGATGCGGCGACGCGCGAGACGTCGGTGCCTGGACAGCGCGTGCTGCAGACCATCCTCAAGAACATCAACGTCGCCGAAACCGAGAAGAACCTCGTCTGTCAGGACACCGGGATCGCCGTCTACACATGCCGCGTGGGCGAGCATTTTCCCCTGCATCCGGCACGAATTTACGCCGCGCTCAAGGCCGGCACGGAGCGCGCGACGGTCGAGCATCCGCTGCGTTCGAACGCCGTGCACACGATCACGCGCGAGAACACCGGACCGAACACCGGCTACCGCCTGCCGATCGTGCACTGGGAGTTCATTCCCGACTGGGACGGTCTCGACGTCAAGTGCGTGCCGAAGGGATCGGGCAGCGAGAACATGAGCTTCCTGAAGATGTGCGTTCCCGCCGACGGCGTGAAGGGCGTCAAGAAGTTCGTGCTCGAGTCGATCGTCGGCGCCGGTGGCAAGCCCTGCCCGCCCGGCATCGTCGGCGTCGGCATCGGCGGCAGCGCGGACTACGCCATGTATCTCGCCAAGGAGGCGATCGCGCGCCCGGTCGGCACCCGCAATGCCGACCCGCACGTGGCCAAGCTCGAGAAAGAGCTGTTCGAGCTCCTGAACGAGACGGGCATCGGCCCGATGGGCCTCGGTGGCGACGTGACCGTGCTGTCGTGCCACGTCGAGCACGCGGACACGCACATGACGTTGAACCCGGTCGCCGTCAACTACCAGTGCTGGGCCGC
>JBGPYI010000169.1:0-5281 GCA_041493175.1 Gaiellaceae bacterium
CTCGATCTCGTCGAGGATCCGGTCAGCCTCGAGACTCCGGTCGGCGACGGAGAGAGCATGTACGCCGACCTGATCGAAGACATTCACTCCGAACGACCGGACGAGTCGACCTCGAAGAAGCTCCGCCGCAGTGAGCTGGCCGAGGCCCTCCTCCTGTTGAATCCCCGCATGCGCCGTGTGCTTTCGCTCCGCTTCGGCCTCAACGGCGAACCGCCGCAGACGCTGGAAGAGGTCGGAGTGGGGCTCGGCATCACGCGTGAGCGCGTCCGCCAGCTCGAGTCCCGCGCGCTGCGGGAACTGCGCGCGGTTGCGCCCGACCTCGAGCTCTACCTGCGCACCTAACAGGTAGTACTAGGGACGTGGATCGTCGCTTCGTCGACTGTCACTCCCACGTCGTCCCGTCCGGTGACGACGGGGCCGCGACGATCCAGGACGGACTGGCCCTGTGCGCAAGCGCGGCGCAGCACGGGACCGCGGTCCTGTTTGCGACGCCTCATGTCTGGCCGTACTTCACCCTCAGCGAGGAGCGCGAGGCCGAGATTCGCGATGCCTACGAGCGGATGCGCCCGCACGCAGGGCTCGAGCTCCGGCTCGGGTTCGAGCTGACCCCGGCGCCTGCGCTGCTCGAAGAGGACCCGAAGCGGTACGTGCTCGAAGGGACGGACTGCGTTCTGATGGAGGTGCCGTTCTCCGGCCCGCCCGATCTGCTCTTCGCACTGGCCGAGTACGTCGAGGCGGCCGGACTGCGACCGGTGATCGCACACCCGGAGCGGGCCGAAGCCGTGCTCGCCGACCCGTTGCTCACTGACGAGCTCGCAGCGTGCGGCTGGGCGCTGCAGGTGAACGCGACCTCGCTGCTCGGCCGCCACGGGCCCGAGCCGGAGGAGCTCGGCTGGTCGCTGCTCGAGCGCGGCCTCGGCAAGGTCGTCGCCTCCGACGGCCACCGTACGACGCGCCCCGCGCATCTCGACGAGGCCTACGCGCTCGCGGCGCAGCGCCTGGGCGAGCGTGCGCTGAAGTTGTTCGATGGTTCCGCGCTGGGCGTCGTTGCTATGCAGTCACCGACTGCATCTCGTGCAGCGTCGACAGGCGCCTGAGCGACTCCAGTTCGATCTGTCTGACGCGCTCGCGGGTGAGACCGAGGCGACGGCCGATCTCCTCGAGCGTCTTCGGCTCGGAGTCGTCGAGCCCGTAGCGTAGGACCAGCACCTGCCGCTCGCGCTCCTGCAACGACAGCAGCGCGGCGGTCAGCGCCTGCGAGCGCAGCGAGACCTCGACCTCTTCCTCGGGAAGCGGATCGTCGCCCGCGACGAAGTCGCCGAAGACGGCGTCCTCGGCCTCGCCGACGGGCTGGTCGAGGGACGCCGACGCACGTGCCGCAGCCCTGACCTCGTGTGCCTGCTGAATCGGCAGGCTCGCCTCTTCGGCGATCTCCTCGAGCGTCGGCTCGCGGCCGAGCTGCGTCCAGAGCGTGCGCTCCGCGCGGTTCATCTTCTGTAGGCGCTCCACGATGTGGACAGGCATGCGAATCGTCCGCGCCTTGTCGGCAAGCGCGCGCGCAACTGCCTGCCGGATCCACCAGGTCGCGTAGGTCGAGAACTTGTAGCCACGCCGCCAGTCGAACTTCTCGACCGCGCGGATCAGACCCAGGGTTCCTTCCTGGATCAGGTCGAGGAAAGGCAGGCCCTGGTTGCGGTAGTTCTTGGCGATCGACACGACGAGCCGCAGGTTCGACTGGATCATGTGCGACTTCGCGCCCAGGTCCCCTCGCTCGATCCGCTTGGCGAGCTCGACCTCCTGCGGTGCCGTCAGCAGCGGGTTTCGGCCGGCCTCGCGCAGGAAGAGCTGCAGCGCGTCGGTCGTCGTCTCGTACGACGTCTGGAGCGGGGGAGGAGCGGGCTCCTTCTCTTTCTCCTTCTCCGGTTCCTCGGCGAGCACCTCGATCCCCCGGCGCTCGAGCTCGTTGAAGAGCGCCTCGGTCTCGAGCGCGTCGAGCTGATGAGCCTCGATCAGCTCAGCAAGCTCGGGCTGCTTGACCGAGCCCGTGCTTTCCGCGTTCTCCAGCAGTCCTTGGATGTCCTCGTGCCGGAGGATCGACTCGATCTCGACGGTCATCTCCTGGGTAGTTGTTGCCTCGACGCCTGCAGACCCAAACACGCACGCTCTCAGGCCCAGAGCGCCCCGTCAACTGTCTGAGGTCAATTTTCAGGCGAATGCACGGAAACCTGTGTTATGTCAAGTCGAAGTGGATTGGCCTGGCGGAGGCCCTGGGGCTCGCCCCCCTGCCTAGCCGGAGGTTTCTGACGAGCCCGGCGGATCGGGGCCGGACTAGAAGTTCTTGCCGCGCCAGCCGGCGCCGATGGTGATGAGGATCGCCGCCGAGAGCGCGAGCCGATAGACGACGAACACCGTGTAGGTGTGCCTGCGCACGTAGCCCAGAAGCCCCCAGATCGCCACGAGGCCCACGACCGCTGCCGCGAGCATGCCGACGACGAAGGGCCCGGCCGACCCGGGCGGCAGCCCGTCCGCGGCCACCTTCGCCCCCTTGAGCAGGGCCGCGCCGAACACGATCGGAATCAGGAGCAGGAACGACAGGCGGGCCGCATCGTCTCGGGTCAGCTTCAGGAAGCGCGCAGCGGTGATCGTGACGCCGGACCGCGACGTCCCGGGCATCAACGCCAGGCACTGCGCCAGGCCCACCCCGAATGCAGCGCGCCAGCCGATCTCCTCGATCGAGCGCCGCGGCGGGACGCGGTCCGCGATCCAGAGGATGATCGCGAAGACCGCCAGCAGGATCGCAATCTGCCAGGGGTCGCCGAGCTTCTTCTCGATGAAGCTCTCCCCCACCGCCCCCGCGAGGGCCGCCGGCACCGTGGCGACCACGACGTACCAGGCGATCCGCTCGTCCGCTGTGACTATCTGCCGCCGCTTGACGCTCTGCCACCACGCGCGCGCGAGGCGTACGACATCGCGCCAGAAGTAGAGGATCACCGCGATCAGCGTTCCCAGGTGCAGCGCCACGTCGAAGGTCTTGTTGAAGTCCGGATGGTCCTGCAGGTAGTGCCAGCCGGCCGCCCACGGCACGAGGATCAGGTGCCCCGACGACGAGATCGGCAGCAGCTCGGTTGCGCCCTGAACGATGCCGAGGACGAGCGCTTGCCAGTCGGAGAGCTTTCCGGGGGTCTCCCCTACGCGCAGCGCAGCCAGCACGAGAGCGAGCACGAACGCCGAGCCGGCGAGCACGACGACAATGTTCCTCCGGCTCACGCGCGCGAGTATTGCCAATGCGCTACTGTCGGCGTGCGCGCAACCGACGCGACTGCAGCGTCATCTCGCTCGTCTTTCCGGCTCGCGCAACCCTTTCCCACACAGCTGTCCACATGTTGGAAGATCGGCTGTGGAAATGTTGAAAAAGGAAAACTTCGCAAATTGCGGCCACGACCTTTTGGGACCCCTTGATTCGCTTGCTTGACACGCTAGATTCCCACTTGCGCCGAGCACGGAGCGCAAGTAGGTCGAAACCGAGTCCGAAGGCAGTAGCCGGAAGGCGAAAGTCAGCGGAAGCGGTGGACGAAAGTGAAACCGGCTCGGCGAATTTTTTTGGTCCCGTTTAGTGTTTCCACGGTGCACCTGCGACTTCCCGCTATCGATCCAGGCGTCAAGGCTTTTGTCTGGGCGCTCCTCTTGAGCCTGTACCTCTGGGGCTTCCTGCTCGCGATCGGGGTCGACAAGGGCACGTCGACGGTGCTGGGACTGATCGCGTTCGGCGCGATCTTCCTCTACGTCCGCGTCTGCGGCGAGAGCGAAGAGCCCTAAACGAAGACGGTCGCCCGCGGGCGGCGCTGCGCGAGCGCGCCCACGAGGAGGCGTGCGAGCTCGCCTCCGAGCGCCTGCTCGAGGCGACGGAAAGCAGGAGGTCTCAAGTCTTCGACCTCGGACAGGGCAGCGCGGAGCAGTTCGTAGCCTCTCTCGCCCTGCGGTAGCGAGCGGTGCTTCATGGCCTTCCAGGTATCGGCCCCGGAAGGCCGGCAGCTCATCCCTGATGCAGGGCTAAAGCCGCCCCCCGGTCCTGCCGAGGGGCGGCCTCAACCGAGCTACTGGACCGTCTCGCGGTCGGTGGTGCGGTCGGTCGACGTTGCCGTCGCGTCGCGCTCCGCCGTGATCGGCTCGTCTGCCGCACGCCCGTCGGGCGTCGTGGGCGTCCGCTTGCGGTCGACGACCTCGTCGCGGTCACCCACGACCGGCCCCGTCGTGTCGAACGAGAACCCGAAGACGAGCCCCGTCCCGAAAGCCAGCACCGGGATGTAGTAGAGGAAGTCCGTCACGAGGCCGCTGACGTGGATGTCCTGGCTCCACGCCGTCACGTGGTTGTGGAACCAGCCACTGCCGGGCTCGCCGGCCAGGATGATCCACAACGACACGATCGCCACGGGGATGAACGCGGTCACGAAGACCGCGATCGAGAGCCGCGGCCAGCCCCACTTCGTCCAACCTCCCAGCAACTGGGACAGCGCCATCAGGAGTCCCGCCCCGGCGACGAGGCCGACTCGAGCCCAGTACCCCCCAATTTGGTCGTTGCCGATCTGCGTTGCGAACCAGATCAGCAGACCGGCGGCGGCCGCGAACACCAGCGTCGTCGTCGCCCGTGTGAGTCCGTACATTCGATCACCTCGCTAGTCGGTGCCCTGGTCATACCCGGCACGGCCGAAGACCGAACCCGACATCTGCGGCGCCGCCGAGTCGGCGCCTGGCTTACAGAGCCAGGCGGCGGGTGTCGAACGAGGCGGAGTAGAGCTCGGCGCGGAATTCCTCGAGCGCTCCGGCGACATCGTCGTTGAAGACGTGCTCGACCACTCCCACCTTGGGGTCGTTGTGGAAGGGCAGGTCGACGTGCTCGTGGGAGACGAGGTTGACCGACGTGCGCTGGCACGCCGGGCAGCGAACGGCGAGGCCGAGCGACCCGTCCCCGGGGGCGAGCAGGAAGAACGACGAAGGAAAGACAGGCCGAGGCCGGTCCTCCGGGTAGCAGAAGAAGCTCCAGGGCCACTCCCCCGCTTCGATCCTGCGGGCGGCCACGTCAGAGAGCTCGGCGGCCACGCGATCGAGCTGTGCGGTCATGACGTTGTAGAAGGCGCCGCTCTGCAGACCGAGGGGGCCCCAATCCAGGTCGTCGTGGGTGACGAGCCCTTCGTGCTCCTCCCCGCAGCCGCAGGCGAAGCGTACGTGGAAGACCGAGGGATGAGCGGCACCCGGCAGGCGCTCGAGCTGCCGGAAGGCCGAA
>JBGPYI010000161.1:0-5685 GCA_041493175.1 Gaiellaceae bacterium
CTCACGAGCCTAGCGTACACGAACGCGTGCCGAAAGTGTCCACAACGGACTAGAACCGCTCGACGCGCGAGCCGCCGACGATCGCGTCGCGGCCGTCGGCGAACCGCACCCACGCCTTGCCCTTGCCGTCGTAGTCGGGCGACCAGACGACGAGCGTCGCCTCCTCGCCGCCGACCCGGCAGGGTTCCGCGCCCTCGGGGTCGGCGCCGCGCCAGACCCGGACGAAGGGGTTGTGCTCCCACTCCCGGCCGATCGTGGTCTCGTCGGTGTGGCCCGGGAGGACACGCGTCTCCGGCGGCAGCTTCATCAGGACGTCCATCACCGATTGCCGCAGCTGCTCGAGGTTTCCGCCGCCGACCGAGTCCTTGAAGAGCGTGTCGCCCGTGAACACCGCCTCGCCGTTGACGACGAACGCGACCATGTCGCCGGAGTGGCCGGGCGTGGCCAGCGCCTCGACCCGCAGGCCGCCCACCTCGGCGGCACCGGTCTCGACCGGTAGACCGAGCTCGCCCTCGTGCTCGACGTGGTCGGAGTGCGAGTGGGTCCGCAGCACGACTTCCGGCTCGACCCGCCAGCGCTCTGCCGCATCCTGCAGCGGCTTCAGCGGCGCGCCCGAGTCCACGTACAGGGCGGCTCCGCCCTCCTCGTCGGCGACGAGGTAGGCGTTCGACAGATAACGAGGATGGAGGCTCCGTTCGACGAGCACAGCGGTACGCTACCGGCCACACCTGCGATGAGGAGGAACTGAGATGGGGCTGCTGTCACGTGCCGGGGAGATCATCAGGGCGAAGTTCAACGCGCTGCTCAACCGGGCCGAAAACCCGAACGAGACGCTCGACTACTCCTACGAGAAGCAGCTCCAGTCGCTGCAGAACGTGAAGCGCGGTGTCGCCGACGTCGTCACAGCCAAGAAGCGCCTCGAGCTCCAGACCCAGCAGCTGCAGCAGAACGTCGTCACGCTGGACACGCAGGCGCGCCAGGCTCTCGCCGCCGGCCGCGAGGACCTCGCCCGCCAGGCGCTCGAGCGGAAGTCGGGGATCCAGCAGCAGCTCCAGGATCTCGACACGCAGGTGAAGCAGCTGCAGGACCAGCAGGAGAAGCTCGTCGCGAGCGAGAAGCAGCTGTCCGCGCGCGTCGAGCAGTTCCGCTCGCAGAAGGAAGTGATCAAGGCGCAGTACTCGGCAGCGGAGGCGCAGGTACGCATCGGTGAGGCCGCAACCGGGATCGGGCGCGAGATGGACAACACCGGCCTCGCGATCCAGCGCGCGAAGGACAAGACCGAGCAGATGCAGGCGCGCGCTTCGGCGATCGACGAGCTCGTCTCCTCGGGGGACCTCCAGGAGCTCGGCTCCGACAAGACCCAGCTCGACCGCGAGCTCTCTCAGCTCGCGTCACAACAGCAGGTCGACCGGGAGCTGGAGCAGATGAAGGCGGAAGTCGGCTCCGGCGGCGACAAGAAGGAGCTCGAGGGTTAGTTAGGCGAGCGCGGGTTCTGGTTCTTCTTCGAGCGGCTCCGGCATCTCGCGCACGGACCGAACCGGCGAGAACAGCACCGGCAGGAAGGGCAGGCAGCAGCCGGCGCCGGAGATGATCAGCGTCTCCTTGAGGCCGACCCAGGAGGCGAGCCCGCCACCCGTGAGCGATCCGAGCGGGATCGTCCCCCAGACGATGAAGCGCATCACCGCGTTCATCCGCCCCTGGATGCGCTCCGGCGTGATCGCCTGACGCAGGCTGACCTGCGCGATGTTGTAGATGACGCCCGTGAACCCGCCCAAGAGGGCGGCGGGGACGAGCACGGCGAGAGCCGCGTTTCCGTGTGGGGCGAACGGAATGAGAAGGAACATCGGCCCGCCGAGGATCGAGGTGGCGATGATCGTCCTGCCGACACCGAGACGCGCAGAGATCTTGTTGGCCGTCAAGGCCGCGAGCAACGGGCCGACGTTGCCGAGCGTCAAGGCGAGGCCGATCGCCTGTGGGCTCAGATGCAGCTCACGGCGTGCGAAGACGAGCAGGACGGCGAACCCCATCATGCCGAAGAAGTTGAAGAGCGCGGTGCACGCAGCGATGTTCTTGAGGTACGGATGGCGCAGCACGTAGCTGAGCCCTTCGCGCAACTCGGTGCGCATCTTCCGGCGAGGCGCCCTTTCGCCCTGCGAGGTCTCCGTCTTGCGAATCTCGAGGATGAACAGCGCCGAGCCAAGGAAGCTGACGGCGTCGAAGAGGATGGCCATAGGCGCTTTGAGCCAGCCGACGAGCAGGCCGGCGACGCCGGGTCCTCCTAGCTGCGCCGCCGACCGGCTGACCTCGAGCTTGGCGTTGCCGTCGATGATCTGCCCGCGCTCCACGAGGGAGGGCAGGTACGACTGGTAGGCGACGTCGAAGAACACCGTCGCGATCCCGACGAGAAAGCCGACGCCGTACAGCTGCCAGATCGTCAGCGCGTCGAAGAAGTAGGCGATCGGAATCGAGGCGAGCAGCCCGGCACGCGCTAGGTCGCCGGCGATCAGGATCGGTCGTCGCGGCAGGCGGTCGACCCAGACGCCGGCGGGCAGGCTCACGAGCAGGAACGGGAGGAACTCGACCGTCGTCAGAGTTGCGACTTTGAACGCGCTCACGTGGAGCACGTCGATCGCTGCGAGCGGCAGCGCCAGCTGGCTGATCTGCGTCCCGAACTGGCTGACCGTCTCGGCCGACCAGAGCTTCAGAAAATCGGACTGCCGCCAGAGACCCCCATCTGGCCAGAGGCTCACGGCTGGTCGGTCAACCCCACTGCCGCGAGGGCTCGCTCGATCCGGACGTCGCCGCTGACCGTCTTCACGAACAACTCGACGAGCGGCGCGTCCTCGGCCTGGGTTTCTTGCACCGGGGCATCGGACAGCTCTAGCTCCGAGCTCGTCGAGCCACTCAAGGTGTTTGCGTCGACGTAGACGCGAGAGCCGGCCCGAACGCCGACCATGACGTCACCGGAGATCGCCTTCAGCTCGGCGCGGCCCTGTTGCACCGCCTCGAAGCGCTGGTCGCCCGAAACCGTGTTGGTGCTGATCGACCCACCAGCGTCGCGCACGTGGACGTCGCCGGAGACGAGCTGGGCGCGAATGTCGCCGCGGACCGCGCCGACGTGCAGGTCGCCGGAAACCGACTGGACCTCGAGGGAGGAGGCAACGTCCTCGATGTGCACGTCGCCGCTCGCCGTCTTGATCCGGGTGGTGCCCTTCGCCTTCTCCACCTGGATGTCCCCGGACACCGTCTTGAGATCGACGGTTCCGTACTCGCCGCGAGCACGGAGGTCGGCGGACTTCGTCCGGACCTCCAGGTCCGCGCCGTGGGGACACGTGATTCGCAGGCGCACGTCCGGGCCGCCGAAACGAATGTCGGGCCCGCGGCTGAACGAGATCCAGACACCGTGGCGTGCTTTCGCCTCCACGACGACCTCGTGTCCGTCGCCGCGACCGATCAGCTCGATGCGTGAGTTCTCGACGAGCTCGCGGATCGCGTCGTTGTTCGCGAGCGCCTCGAGCTCCACATGCGTCTCGTCCATGCTCCCGGTCTCGATCTCGATCTCCCCGGCGGGAATCTCGAGGTTGAGGCGAAGGGGCCCCGGAGTGGAATACGTCTCGGTGCGCATCAGATGATGGAGCGGCCCGCGTGGAAGTGCTTGATGTCGCCGAGGATCTGCTCTCGGGCGTGAATCGTCTTCTCGAAGCGGACACGCGCGGGCTCGTCGTCGCGAAGGTTCTCGGCTTCGCGGCGCGGGATGAGTGCCAGCGCGAGTCCGAACGGGAGAGGAAGGACGTGCATCGTTGCTCCTTTCAGCTTTGGCCGTAGCCGGTCATGCGGCGGCCACCAGGTTGGTTGCGCCGTTTGGGGTCCGCACTGCGGTGGATCTGCTGCAGCAGCCATGTGTTCGCCGACACGCCCGCCTCCTGGGCGGCCGCGTCGACGATCGTCTTGAGCGTCTCGGGCAGCCGCAGCGTGATCCGCGCGGTGAGGTCTTCGAGGCCCGACGGCGTAGGCGCGCCGGGATCGGGGACGTAGACGAGCTCGGGCTCGCCGGCGGAGACGCGCACTTCCACGTATCCGTCCGGCAGCTGGTTCGTGAGCTCCGCAGCGGCCTCGCCGAGCGCATCCGTCAACCGGAGTCGGAGGGATGACTCCAAGGCTGCGGCGATCCGGCGGGCAGCTTCCGCCACCGCCTCGTCGCCGATCCCGGCGACGTTGGCCAGATCCTGCTGGAGTGCCTCGACGTAGGCCGCTACGTTCATGGACGGCACTGTGACATCAACATGATGTCATGTCAAGTCAAACATGACGTCACCGCAGCGTCAATTCTGACGCAAAGAGCGCAAATTGCGGGGAATTTCGTACCTCTTCGCAGAACCGGCACGGAAACAATCCACTTCCGCCACCGTTTCCCCGTCCGGAACCGCCCAGACCCGGGGTCAGACCCCTTAACGGAACCGTCACGGTGATACGAAGCCCCAAATTGCGGCGATTTCGTGCTTTTTCGCAGAGCCGGCACGGAAATTGCTCCACTTCCGCCACCGTTTCCCCGTCCGAAACCGCCAGCCGCGGGGTCAGACCCCTAAACGGCGGCTTAACGGGACGCCCACTAGAGGGGCGCGTCGAAGACGCCGAACCAGCGCGTCAGGTCCTGCTCCACGGGAAGCTCCTTCTCCAGCTTGGCCTTCAGCTCGAGCTCCTCCGCGTTATCCCGCTTCTGGTCGTCGCCCGTCGGGACAAAGGGCCAGAACGCGCCCCGCTTGTAGCCGTAGATCCAGTAGACCGGATGCTTGCCGCCGTCGAACTTGAAGACCGCGGCGAGGAGCTGCGACCCGAATCCCTGCTCCTCCAGGCCCTCGGCCACCGCATGGATCGTCGTCACCTGGTCCTCGAGGTCGGGATCGCGGACGATGATCCACGTGTAGCCGAACGAGTCCTCGCGCCGCTCGAGCTTCGACCCCGACTCGGCCGCAACCCCGTCGAGCAGCTGTTGCAGATCGGTCTCCGCCCGCACGAACTCCCCCGCAGAGAGCGGCTTGAAGACGACCCCGCCCGCGCCGGCTGTGCGGAGTCCGAGCTCCGTGTCGAGCGTTACCGCGGCCGTCGTGAGCGCGAAGAGCCGTTCGCGCGCAGGCCCTGCGAGCTTTTTCTTGCCGAGGAGAACGTCGCGAAGACCCACGCCGGGGCGCTATGCGACCGGTCGACCCATTTCCCGGGCGATCTCCGAGAGCGCCTCGAGGCGCTTCTCGAGCGGCGGATGGGTCATGAAGAGCGTTCCCGCTCCCTTCTTCACCGACGTCGGGATGATGAAGAACGCATTCATCGACTCGACCTGGCGCAGGTCGCGCTCCGGGATCCTGAAGATGTCGCTCGCGATCTTCTGCAGCGCGCTCATCAGGTGCTCGGGGGCTCCTGTGATCAGCGCCGAGCCGCGATCGGCCGTGAACTCGCGGTAGCGCGAGATGGCGAGGATGAGGATCTTGCTGAGGAAGTACGTCACGACGGACACGATCAGGACGATCAGCCAGACCGGCACCTGGTTGTTGTCGCGGCTGCGCCCGCCCCCGCCGAACATGCCGCCGTAGAGGCCGAAGCGGGTGAGCAGGCCGGCGAGCATCGCGAAGAAGCTCGCGACGGTCATGATCAGGACGTCGCGGTTTGCGATGTGCGAGAGCTCGTGCGCGA
>JBGPYI010000011.1:0-17803 GCA_041493175.1 Gaiellaceae bacterium
GCCCTCATGGGGCTAGGAGGCGCAATGCACACGATCGAACTCTCCGACGAAGAACTCAAGCTCTTGCACGCGGCAGTCCACGCGTACCTCGACGACTTCGGCCATGACGAGGCCGACGTCCTGCGCCGCGTCAAGGCCCTGATCGCGAAGCTGCCACGGCCCGCCTGATCCTTCGGAGGTGGTACGCGATGCAGGCTCCTACGGAATCGGAACCGGCGACGACGATTCGAGCCATTGCTCGAGCTCCCTTCGCTCTTCGTCGGTCAGCATCCGCAGCGGCCGGCGCACGTCAGGCCTGATCGGCACGCCGCGTCTCGCCAGCACGACCTTCGCGGCGGCCTGGAAAGGGAAGCGCTCGAGCACGGCCCGGAGAGGGCCGAGGTCGGCGCTGCCCGGATCCCGCACCGCCGCCGCAACGAGCTCGGGGAACGCTGACGCCAGCGCCGATACCGCGCCCGTTGCGCCGCTCGCCAGGCCTTGCGGCAGCAGCACCTCCGGCCCGACGAAGACGTCGAGGCCTTCGATCAGGTACGGCGCGAACCGCTCCCAGGGCGTGTCGGACACCTTCAGCCCGCGGAAGTTCGGCGCGGCTTCGCGCAGGCGCTCGAGCACCGGAATCGGCACCGCATAGCCGCTGCGCGCAGCGAACTCATAGACGTAGAACGGCGTCGGCGCACAAGCACGTGCGGCCGCGTCGAAGTGCGAAAGCAGCTCCGTCTCGTCGAGCGTGAAGTACGGGGGCGCCATCACCGCGACGGCGTCCGCACTGACGTCGGCGGCGTGAGCGGCCAGCTCGACAGTGTCCCAGGTCGACTGCGCGCCGCAGTGCACCGCCACGAGCAGGCGTCCGTTCGCGGCCTCCACGAAGAGTTGCGCCGCACGCATGCGCTGCTCCACGGGCAGCAGAAAACCCTCGCCGGTCGTCCCGAGGGCGAGCAGGCCGTCCACCCCACCCGCCGCCAGGAAATCCACGTAGGGCGCGATCACGTCCTCGTCGAGCGCCTCTCCCGCGTCCCTGAGCGGCGTCAGCGCCGCCGCCAGTGCTCCTCGCAGCATGGACCAACTCTAAGCTGAAGCCGTGGCCGGACTGAGGATCGAACGCGACGGGCGCGTCCTGAGGGTCACGCTCGCGCGGCCCGAGCGCCGCAACGCCTTCGACGCCGCGCTGATCGCCGAGCTCACGGAGGCGTTCGCGGACGTCGGTGACGCCCGCGCCGTCGTCCTCGCCGGCGAAGGCAAGAGCTTCTGCGCGGGCGCGGACGTCGACTGGCAACGGTCGGCGATCGACCTCTCGTTCGAGGAGAACGTCGAGGACGCACTGCGGCTCTACCGCATGTGCGAGACAATCGACCGCTGTCCTGCGCCCGTGATCGCACGCGTGCACGGGTACGCCCTGGGCGGCGGCTCGGGTCTCGCCGCCTGCGTCGACATTGCGATCGCCGCGCCCGATGCGGTGTTCGGCTTCTCCGAGGTCAAGCTCGGGATCGTCCCGGCCGTCATCTCGCCGTTCGTGCTGCCGAAGATCGGGGCGCATGCTCGACGCTACTTCCTCACGGGCGAACGCTTCGACGCCGAGACCGCGCTCCGCATCGGACTCGTGCACGAGATCGCGGGGGATCTGGACGCTGCGGTCGAGCGCGCGCTGTCAGAGCTCCTTACCTCGGCGCCGGAGGCGGTGCGTGAGGCGAAGCGGCTAATTCGCGAGCG
The DNA here is from genome assembly GCA_041493175.1 of Gaiellaceae bacterium. Lineage (GTDB taxonomy): Bacteria > Actinomycetota > Thermoleophilia > Gaiellales > Gaiellaceae > 3-1-20CM-4-69-9. The sequence continues at coordinate 1,708 of JBGPYI010000011.1, forward strand.
TCCGGCCGGAGAGGAGACCGCTCGGATCGCCGCACGGATGCGCGCGGGCGAGGAAGGGCAGGAAGGGTTGCGGGCCTTCCTCGAGGGACGGAATGCACGCCTACCTGACGGCACCGAGTTTGGAGTTCAGCGCTCGTCTCGTGACACTGATTAGCAGCACTTCCGTGGCCAGCACCGGCCACCACGAGGGTGATGGCCTTGGCCAGCATGTCCTTGCTACTAGGCCGGGACTCTTTTCTGTCCGCCGGACGTAAACGAGGTGCTGATGCGACGCTGCTCGCTCTGCCTTGCAGTTCTAGCCGCGGTGACCGGCGCGTTGTCGGGCTCCGCGAAGAGCGATGTCCAGCGGCGGCCAATTGTCGTGGACTCCGCCAAGTTCGGCCGGCTGCCACCCGGGTGGAGGGCGTTCCAGAACGACTTCGGGTTCCTCACACGCCGTGGTGCGAGCGCCGGGAGCTACGCGCTCAGCTGGTCGTACGTGCCCAACTCGTTGGGCTGGGCACCCCAGATGCCGAACGGCGGTATCGCAGTGAGCGTGCTGTTGCTGAGGCGTTCACCCGGCCGCGTGCGTATCAATCTTTGCCGTTCTACGCCGCACCTTCGTGACTCGCCGAAAATCCGCCGTCTTCCGCTGCAGCTCCCGAACGTGACCTCCGATCGGCTGGAAGGCGCACCCAACGTGCGTGAGTATCGGATCTTCGGTCGGATGGACGAGTCCTACAACGTGGATCTACGCGTCGACATCAACAGCGTCCATCCGACCAGGACGGTGCTTCGTCGCGCGGAAAGCGTCGTCAGGCACATTCACTTCCCAAACTGGCCGCGCCCGAAGCACTGCTGAGTTGGAAGTAAAGGCACGCCACGGCGTATTCATCGCTCGAGTCGGAACGGCGGATATTCGTCGCGCATGAGCGCCGCGTACGCGACGACGCGGAAGAACCAGCGGTTGATCCCGAGGATCAGCCTGAAGAGGTCCTGCGGGTACCGGCCCGTGACGAGCAGGACGATTCCCGCGAAGAGGACGAGGAGCTCCAGCAGGCCGGGGCCATGTACCTGTGCGCCCCAATGCCCGATCCAGACCGACCAACCGCCGGTGAGCACCGAGAGGACCAGGTAGTGCGGGATTGCGAGCAGCCACCACTTGACGAGCACGAGGCCGCGTGACAGTTGCTCCGGGTAGGGGACCTCGATCGTCGCCGGATAGTCGACCGGATCGAGCGTGAAGGGCGGGTAGCGGTCGGTCCCGAGCACGTTGGTGGCGTAGAAGCCGACGCGCCAGGTCCAGCGCAGGATGCCGACGTTGACGTCGAAGACCGCGCGTGGATAGCGGCCCGTGAAGAGGATCGCGAAGAAGGCGATCACGGTCAGGACGAAGAATGCGATCCAGAGAAAGAACAGCACGACGTAGTGCGGGATCGCGAGGAGCCACTTCACGAGCCAGAGCCAGCGCGAGAGGTGCGGATCGAGCTCGCCCTCGACGGCGACGGGATACGACTGAGGCTCCGGAACATCGGGAGCAGCATCGGGCGCCTCGAACGCGCCAGGCGTGGCTGCCACGGGTGTCGCAACGCCCCCGCGAGGCGGTCGCACTCCGAAGAAGATCATCAGGGCGCCGGCGAAGAGGACGAGCGTGCCGGCGGCGAGCAGGCCGACGATCACCCACACGAGCCAGGAGATCTTCGCCCCTGCGGACACGTCTGCCGCGACGCCGGGCGAAGCGTCCGCGTTCATGAGGACAACCGACCACTTCCCCTTCTCGAGCCCCCAGTTGACCGTGCGCGTCCCGGGACCGCTCGACGACGCGACCCAGATGTCCTGCGCCGCCGGCGAAGGCGGTGTCCCGGCTCCGGCGACTTCGACGCTCACGTAGGTCACCCGGAACGGGTGGTAGTCCACGCTCTCGACACGGGCGTGCGGCGTTCCCGCGAGATAGCGCTGCACAGCGGTGGCGCGACCGATGCCGAGGAAGATCGGCTTGTCGCCGGTCGCCTTGATGCGGATGCGCGCGAGCCTCCCCGACTCGAAGAGCCAGTTGGGACCGTCGCTTGCCACGTCCAGGCTGTCTGTGGCGAGCGCGTACGAGCTCGTGGCGAACGCGTGCGCGGAGGTCGTGAAGTAGCCCTGGTCGTCGCGCTGCGTCTCGTTCGCCCACAGGAGCGCCCCGCCGCCGGCCAGCAGGCCGAGCGCGGTCAAGATTGCGATCACTCCGAGGACGAGCAGCACGATCCTGCCGAGGGTCCAGCGTCGTGGGGCGGTTCCCATAGCCGCCATGTTCCGTATTCGCGCCGCGAAACACAACCGGCGGGTTAGCCTCGGCCTGTGCGCAGACTGTTGCTACTAACCGGGGCGATCGTCCTCGTCGACACGATGTTCTTCGCGGCATTGACGCCGCTCCTGCCGCATTACGTCGACGAGTTCCATCTCGGCAAAGCCGGAGCGGGCGTGTTGCAGGCCATGTACCCCGCAGGTGCCCTGGTGGCGGGAATTCCGGGCGGAATGGCCGCCGCGCGCCTCGGCGTTAAACCCACCGTGCTGATCGGACTCTCACTGCTCGCACTGACGACGGTCGCGTTCGGGCTGGCGGATTCCGTCTGGACGCTGAACCTGGCGCGATTCCTGCAGGGAATCTCGAGCGCGTTCTCGTGGACCGGCGCCCTCACCTGGCTCGTCGCTGCTGCGCCTGCCGGTCGGCGCGGCCGGCTGATCGGGTCGGCGTTCGGCGCAGCGATTGCGGGAGCGCTCTTCGGGCCCGTGCTCGGGGCGCTCGCGTCCTTCACCGGGACCGGCCCGGCGTTCGGGGCGGTCGCAGGGCTCGCACTCGTCCTCGCTGGCGCCGCCGCGGCGACACCCGCCCCGGCCCCTGAACGCCCGCAGCCCATCCGGACGCTCGTGGACGCGCTCCTGCGCAACCGCACCATCCAGACCGGAGTCTGGCTCTGCCTCCTCCCCGCTCTCTGCTTCGGCACCCTGTCGGTCCTTGCCCCCTTGCGCCTCTCGGACCTCGGCTGGGGCGCAGCCGCAGTCGGCGCGACCTACCTCGTCTCGGCGGCGTTCGAAGCCGCCTGGGCGCCGGTGCTGGGACGGCTTTCCGACCGGCACGGCCGCCTGCCGCCGCTCTTCGGCGCCCTGGCCGCCTCGGCCGTGGTCGCGCTGCTGCTGCCCTGGCCGCGCCATGCTCTGCTGCTGGCGTTCCTCGTCGTTTGCGCCGGCTTCGCCTTCGCAAGCTTCTGGACGCCCGCCATGTCGTTGGTGACGGACGCCGCGGAGGAGAGCGGACTCGAGTACGGCTACGCGTTCGCGCTGGTCAACATCGCCTGGGCGCCGGGTCAGGCGGGTGGTGCGGCGATCGGCGGCGCGGTCGCTTCCGCGACCACCGACGCGGTCTCATACCTCAGCCTCACCGTGCTCTGCCTCGTGACGCTTGCCGCACTCATCCGCTACAGAGAAACCGCCGTGCCGCTGACCGCCGAGCGGTAGAGCACGTCGATGGCGCGCGCCTGACCAACGGCGTCCTCGCGCCCCAAGAGAGGATCGGCAGCGCCCCGGATAGCGTCGCTGAGGTTCTCGATTTCGAGCCGATACGAGTCGGCGGGCTCGACCTCGATCCGCTCCATCCCGGCGTCGCGGCAAAGCTCGATCACCGGTTCGACGCAGTGCCATGGATCGTCGAGGAAGAGCGACCCATCGCTCCCGATCACCTCGAGCTCGTCACGCTCGGGAAGGGCCGTCCCGCAGTCGAACTGGGCGACGACGTCGCCCGGGAAGCGCATCGTGCCCGTGAAGACCCAGTCGGTGCCGCTCGGGCCGACAAACTGCTGCCCGTACACCTGCTCGGGCTCACCGGCGAGCAAACGGGATCCACTTACGCAGTAGCAGCCGACATCCATCAGACTGCCGCCCTCGACCTCCGTTCGCAGGCGGATGTTCTCCGCGTCGTACAGCGAATAGCTGAAGCAGGAGCGGACGAGCCGAACGTCCCCGATTGCGCCCTCGTCCACGAGCTGACGGAGCCGTTTGGTCTGAGGGTTGTGGCGGTACATGAACGCCTCCATCAGGATTCGCTGCGCTTTCTCTGCCGCGTCGAATGCAGCCTCGACATCGCCGACGTGCCTGCTCATCGGCTTCTCGCAGAGCACGTGCTTTCCCGCTTGGACTGCGCGGATCGACCACTCGCAGTGCAGCGTGTTGGGCAGCGAGATGTATACGGCCTCGACATCGGCGTCCTCGAGCAACGCTTCGTAAGAGCCGTATGCGCGCTCGATCTTCCATTCCCGCGCGTATTCCTGCGCCCGTCGCAGATCGCGGCTCGCCACGGCTATGAGCTCGACCTTCTCCGAGGCATGGGCGCCGGGAATGACCTTCCGGTTGATGTCCGCGGTCGACAGGATTCCCCACTTGACCGCTGCGCCTACCCCCATGACGACTCCGTCATGTACGTCATTCGCCCTCGGGCAGGTTGTGGAACGCCAGCCGCTCGCGGCGACCGCTAGCGCTCGACCGCACGATCGCGTCGCCGATCTCTGACGCGCGGTAGCCGTCCTCGAACGTTGCGCCGTGCGGTGCGACGTCGCTGCCGTCGGCGATCGAGCGCAGGAGGTGATGCACCTCGTGCACGAAGGTGTCTCCCCAGCCGATGATGTGCCCAGGCGGCCACCAGAAGTCCATGAACGGATGGTTCGCTTCCGTCACGAGCACCGTCCTGAAGCCGCGCGTGCGGTCCTCGCCTTCGAGAAAGACCTGCAGCTCGTTCATGCGCTCCATGTCGAAGTAGAGCGAGCCGCGGGAGCCGTTGATCTCCCACTGAAACGCGTTGCGCCGTCCGAGGGCGAGGCGCGTCGACTCGATCGTCCCGACCGCGCCGCTCTCGAACTCGACCACCGCCTCGATCGCATCGTCAACCTTGCGACCGCTCACGAACGTCTTCACGAGGCCGGCGACCGAACTGAACTCGCCGACGAGGTAGCGCGCGAGGTCGATCACATGCGTCCCGAGATCGCCGAGCGCGCCGGACCCCGCCTGGTCCGGATCGAAGCGCCACGTGTCGAGCGTCGGATCGTCGGCCCAGTCCTGCAGGTAACGGGCGCGAAAGTGGCGGAGCTCTCCGAGCGCGCCGTCGTCGATCAGCTCGCGCGCGAGCCGCACCCCGGGGACGAAGCGGTAGTTGAACCCGCATAGATGCTTGACGCCGGTGGCGGCGACGCGGCGCCACACCTCGTGGCTCTCCTCGGCCGTGCGCCCGAGCGGCTTCTCGCACAGGACATGCTTGCCCGCCTCGGCGGCGGCGATCGTCGGCTCGGCATGGAGCGAGTTCGGGCCGCCGTTGTCGAAAAGCCCGATCCGCTCGTCCGAGACGATGTCGTGCCAGTCGGTCGTCCAACGCTCGTAGCCGTATCGACGCGCCGCCTCGGCGACCGCGTCCTCGTTCCGCCCGGCGATCGCTACGAGCCGTGGCACGAGCGGGGGTGGCCACGCCATGTACTCGAGCGTGCGGAAGGCGTTCGAGTGCGCCTTCCCCATGAACGCATAGCCGAGCATGCCAACGCCGATGTCTGCCATTCCGCGATAGTACGCAGGTCATGAAGACGCGGTACGACGAGCTGATCGCGCTGGTGCGCGCTGCGGCCGCGCCGGAGCGAGCGGCTCCGGCTGAGTTGAGCGGTTACCTCGAGAAGGTGCGCCTCCATGCGTACAAGGTCACCGACCTCGACGTCGACGAGCTGAAGGCCGCGGGCTTCAAAGAGGACGAGATCTTCGAGCACACGGTCGCCGCGGCTGTCGCTGCCGGCCTCGAGCGACTCGACGCAGGACTGGGGACGCTCTCATGAGGCTGGGAGTTGTCGATGCCGGCGCGGGCGAACTGCGTCGGCGCCTCGGCCGCGAGCCAAGCGGGGTCCTGCTAACGCTCCACTACCGGCCCGAGCTGTTCGGGCGCCCCTTCTCCAACGCTCTCGACCTCGCGATGCGCGGCCCATCGGATTGGTCTGCCGGCGAGCGCGAGCTCTTCGCTGCGTTCGTCTCCTCCCTCAACCAGTGTCCGTTCTGAACGAACGCCCACGGCGCGGTCGCGTCGTACGCAATCGGCAAAGAGGTCTGGGACGCGGTCGAGCGCGACTGGCGCAGCGCGCCGATCGACGAACGCCTGCGTGCCACACTCGGATTCGTCGAAAAGCTGACGCTGCAGCCGCACGAGCTGACGCGTGCTGATGCCGAGGCTGTCCGCGCGCAAGGTGTCAGCGAGGAAGCGCTGATCGATGCCGTGCACGTCGCCGCCTTGTTCAACATGATCGTGCGCCTCGCCGACTCACTCGGCTGGGATGTCCCGACGTTCGACGAGTTTGGCGCCCGCGCAGACGCGATGCTCTCCAGCGGTTACGCGCTTCCTCAGGAAGACCGGGAGAACCAGGAGGACCAGTCGACAACGAGTGGAAACACGCCGTGACCAAGGCCGAGGCGCGCGAGCGGGCGGCGGCCATGCTCGTCGAGGCCGGCATCGTGCTGACCCCGCATGAGTGTGAGAACATCGAGATCGCGGACTTCGGTCTGGACCGGCTCGACGACATCGGACTACAGATCGTCGTCTACGTGAACACCGATCGCGTGTGCGCGAAGGAGCTCGTGCTGTTCCCACACCAGCGTTGCCCAGAGCACCGGCACCCGCCGGTCGAGGGTCAGCCGGGCAAGGAGGAGACGTTCCGCGTCCGCCGCGGTGCGGTGCACCTGCACGTCGAGGGCGCGGGCGAGATCGTACTTGGGCCGGGTGAGCAGTACACGATCCCGCCCAACACGCTGCACTCGTTCGAGGCCGGCGACGAAGGCGCGATCGTCTCCGAGTTCTCGACGACGAGCCGCGACGCGCTCGACGTCTTCACGGATCCCCGGATCGTGCGCTAGCGACAGCTAAGCGGCTGCAACGGTATTGCGCAGCACGCCGATGCGTTCGACCTCACATTCCACGACGTCGCCGATCTCGAGGGTGCGGCGCGGGTCCATGAAATACCCGCAGCCCCACGGCGTGCCGGTCAGCAGCAGGTCGCCCGGCTCGAGCGTGAAGTTGCGCGAACAGAACGCGAGCAGCTCGGCGACGCCGAAGAGCATCTCCGCAGTCGAGGAGTCCTGCATCAATTCGCCGTTCACCCGTGTGCGGAGCGCGAGCACCTGAGGGTCCGGGATCTCGTCGGGTGTCACGACAACGGGGCCGATCGGGCAAAACGTGTCGAAGCTCTTGCCGCGCGTCCATTGACTCTCCGAGAACTGCACGTCGCGCGCGGAAACGTCGTTGCCGACCGTATAGCCGAACACGTAGTCGAGCGCCGCGCCAACCGCGACCTTTCGCATCCGGCGACCGACGATCACCCCGAGCTCTACCTCCCAGTCGACATGGGTCGTCAGCCCGACGTCCACGACGATCGGGTCGTTCGGCCCGGTGACGCTCGACGGGAACTTCGCGAAGACGAGCGGCTGCTCCGGCTGCGGCAGCTTCGACTCACGGATGTGGTCGCCGTAATTGAGCCCGATCGCGACGATCTTCCCGGGCTGGAGCGGCACTGCGAGCTCGCCTACGACCACGTCCCCGACGGCAAGGTCCCGCGGGTCGACACCGGCCTGGACGAGCGAGAGGAGATCGAGGTCGGAGTCGAGGCGCCGATAGTCGCCGTCCACGTCGACCACGAGCTTCGGCCCGTCGTGCATTTGTACGGTCGCGATGCGCATGGGACCGATCCTGCCATGTGCAGTACAGTCGATGACGTGAGTGAAGCGCAGGTCGACGACCTCCGCCGACGTGCCCGCAGCGGGCTGCTCGAGAGTGCCGAGCGTGCGCCTGCGCGCGCACACTTCCGGGCGATGGGCATCGACCCGGCGCGGCTCGGCGGACCGATCATCGGCGTCGCGTCGACGTGGACGGGAACGATGCCTTGCAATCTCAACCAACGCGAGCTCGCCGACCGCGTAAGCGAGGGCGTGTCCGCGGCGGGCGGCCTCGCGCTTGGCTTCAACACGATCGCCGTGTCCGACAACCAGTCGCAGGGAACTCCCGGTATGCGGGCGTCGCTGATCTCGCGCGAGGTGATCGCCGACTCGATCGAGCTGATGGTTCATGCGCACGACTTCGACGGGATCGTGTGTGTTGTCGGTTGCGACAAGACGGTGCCTGCCGCGCTGATGGCGCTTGCGCGCGTGGACAAGCCCGCGGTGCTCGTCTACAGCGGTCCGATGCGCGCCGGCCGCTGGCACGAACGCGAAGTGACGATCCAGGACGTGTGGGAGGCGGTGGCGGCCGAAGAACGCGGGCTCATGTCGCGCGAGGACCTCGACGAGCTCGAGCGCTTCGCTTGCCCAGGCGCGGGCACATGTGCAGGACACTTCACCGCGAACACGATGGCCGTCGCGATCGACTGCCTGGGAATCGCGTGCCTCGGGGATGCGCTCGTGCCAGCGGACGAGCACGAGCTCAAGGGCGAGGCCGCTGCCCGCGCCGGCGCGCTCGCCGTGCACCTCGTCGAAGAAGGCGTGACGGCACGCCGTTTCCTCGACCGGCGCGCGCTCCTGAACGCTATGGCCGGTATCGCCGCAACCGGCGGCTCGACGAACGGCGTGCTTCACCTGCTCGCGATTGCCCACGAAGCGGGAGTGCCGCTGACGCTCGAGGAGTTGACAGGCGTCTCGAGCCGCACGCCCGTGATCGCGAACCTCGCGCCCTCAGGCCGCTGGATGGCGGAGGACTTCCACCGCGCGGGCGGCTCGCGCACCGTGATCCGCGAGCTCGTACGCGGCGGGCACGTGGACGGCGAGGCACCGATCGTCGAGGGGAGGACGCTCGCGGACGCGACAGTGGACGCGCCGCAGCCGGACGGCGAAGTCGTCTACACACTCGAGAAGCCGTTCAAGCCGACCGGCGCATTGCATGCCCTTCGCGGCAACCTCGCGCCCGAGGGTAGCCTCGTCAAGGCATCCGGGACGACGCGCCGCTCGCATCGCGGCCCTGCGCGGGTGTTCGAGAGCGAGGAGGCGTGCACCGACGGCGTGCGCGCGGGCCTCGTCGCGGAGGGCGACGTGCTCGTCGTGCGCTACGAGGGCCCCGCGGGCGGGCCGGGTATGCGCGAGATGCTGAGCGTCACGGCGTCCGTGATCGGAGCCGGCATCGGCGAGTCCGTCGTACTCGTCACCGACGGCCGCTTTTCGGGCGCGACCCGCGGGCTGATGGTCGGGCACGTCGCGCCCGAGGCCGCACGGGGCGGACCGCTTGCCGTTGTGCGGGACGGTGATGTGATCGCAATCGACGTGGACGAGGGCACGCTCGTCGTGGAGCTCGACGACCGCGAACTGGCAGAGCGCCTGGCCGGATGGCAGCCCCCGCCCCCGCGCTATGACACTGGTGTGTTCGCGCGCTACCGGGCGCTCGTGTCTTCCGCGTCTAACGGCGCTGTTCTCGTCCCGCCCGCGTGAAAGAGGTGCGCGGGCGGTCCACTGACTCCCGGCTGCGTGACGTAGACGTTTCCGTCCGGCGCCGCCGTCGTCACGAAGAGCGAGCGCCCGTCGTCGCCGCCGAAGCAACACGAGGTGACGTTCTCCGCCGGCACTTCGAGCACGGCGTCGAGACGGCCACGATCGTCGTAGCGATGGACGCGGCTCCCGCCGTAGAGCGCGACCCAGACGCCACCCTCATCGTCGACGGTGAGCCCGTCGGGGATGCCATCACTCTTGTCGATCGAGTTGAACGGCCGCCGATCGTCGAGCCGCCCCGACGCGAGCTCGAAGTCGAAGACGTCGACGCGCTGCATAGCCGAGTCGATGTAGTACATGCGGCTGTCGTCACGCGTCCACCCAAGACCGTTCGAAAGCGTCACCCCGTCGAGCACTCGCTCGAGCCTGCCGTCGTAGCGGTAGAGCGCGCCCGCGCCCGGCGTGAGGTCGAGCCCCATCGTTCCGATCCAGAAGCGACCGGCGGCGTCGCAGGCGCCATCGTTCGAGCGCATCGCCGGTCCGTGCGGCAGCCGGACGAGGGTACGCACCGACTCGTCAGCAAGATCGACCAGCGCAAGGCGATCGGCCAGCGCGACGAGCGCCGCTCCGCCGGTCGTGGGCGCCGCCGCGCCCACCGTCGCATCGAGGCGAATCGCACGGTCCTCCCCGCTCTCGAGAACGTGCAGTTCGCAGCCTTCGATGTCCACCCACAGAAGGCGCCGTGTCGCGGCATCCCAACGTGGTCCTTCCGCGAGCTTCGCGTTCGCGCGTACGGCGATCTCCACAGCGGGAGGATTGCATGATCGCAGCCGTGCGCGGGAAGAAGACGGGATGACGCGCTTCCCCGGCAAGCGTGCGCTCATCACGGGCGCGGGGTCGGGCATCGGCGCGGCCGTCGCACGCCTGCTCGAGGCCGAGGGCGCGGAGGTCGTCGCCGCGGATCTCACCGGGACCGACGTCCACCTCGACGTCCGTGACGAGGCGCAAGTTGCTGCTGTCGCGCATGACGTCGACGTGCTCGTCAACGTCGCAGGCATCGGCTCGACGACCAACGCGCCGGAGACGCCGCTCGACGTTTGGGAGGACGTCTTCGCGGTGAATGCGCGCGGGACGTTCCTCTGCTGCAAGCACGCGATCCCGTCCATGATCGCGCGCGGCGGCGGGTCGATCGTCAACATCGCGTCCGTCGCAGCGCTCGTGGGCCTCCGCAACCGGGCGGCGTATTGCGCGTCGAAGGGGGCGGTGGTCTCGTTTACGCGTGCGCTCGCGGTCGACCATGTGAACGACGGCATCCGCGTCAACGCCGTCTGCCCGGGAACCGTCGACTCGCCCTGGGTGCGGAGGCTCGTCGAGGAGGCCGGCGAGTCGCTCGACGAGCTGAGCGCACGGCAGCCGCTGGGCCGGCTGGGGACACCTGAGGAGATCGCGGAGGCGGTCGCGTACCTCGCCTCCGATGCAGCGAGCTTTGTGACGGGGAGCGTCCTCGTGATCGACGGCGGACTCACAGCGGCTTAGTGCCCCTTCCAGCAATACAAAACGGTTGTGCTGGCAAAGCCGGCACAACCTCCTGTGGTCGGCGTCGCAAGCGGCGCCTTGGTGCCGGCTTCTGGCCCGCGATCACGCGGGGCCTCTGGCTTGGTGCTCGCGACCCAGAAACTCGGCGGCATTACTGGAAGGGGCACTAGGTGCTGGCGCTCGTCACGGAGCCGGGTCACACGCACACAACACGCATCGAAGACGTTCCGGCCGTGGAGGCACGCGAAGGAGAAGTGCTCGTCCGTACGCTCGAAGTGGGCGTGTGCGGCACCGACCGTGAGATCTCGGAGGGCCTGTTCGGGATCCCACCTGAGGACGAGCCGCTGCTCGTGCTCGGCCACGAGGCGCTGGCGGTCGTCGAGCGAAATGGCTACGGCTTCATGCGCGGCCAGCTCGTCACCGCGACCGTCCGCCGCTCGTGCCACCACTGCATCGCGTGCGCGGAGGACTCACCGGACTCGTGTCTCACCGGCGACTACAGCGAGCGCGGGATCACACGCCTGCACGGTTACGCCCGTGAGCTCGTCGCAGAGGATCCCGAGCAACTGGTCGTAATTCCGAAATCGCTCGGCCGCCTCGGCGTGCTCGCGGAGCCCACGTCGATCTGCGAGCGCGCGCTCCGACACGCTCGGACGATCGGCGGCCGGCAGCCGTGGCAGCTCGAGCGCGCGCTCGTCATCGGCGCAGGCGCGATTGGCCTGCTGATGACCTACCTCCTGCGCCTCGCGGACCTGGAAGTGTGGACGGCGTCGCTCGAGCCTGAGAACGAGCTCGTCGAACAGTCCGGCGCGCGCTACGCGTCGACGCACGACAACGACCTGTCGGAGCTCGGGAAGTTCGACCTCGTGATCGAGGCGGCCGGCAACGCGCAGTTGATGGCGCAGACGCTGGGCCTGCTCCGCCGGAGCGGAGTCGCGTGCCTGCTTGGGATCGATCCGCGTGTCCAGACAGTCGAGCTCGACGGCCCGGTGCTGGGCGTGGACACGATCCTCGAGAACCACGTTCTCTTCGGAAGCGTCAACGCGCACCGCCAGGACTGGCTGGCCGCGGTCGACGATCTCGACCGAGCGCGCGAGCGCTGGACGGAAGCGCTGGAGCAATTCGTCACGCTCCGCGTCCCACTCGACCGATTCCCGGAGGCCTTCGGACATCGCGGCGGCAAGGCGACGCTCGTTCTCTCGGACTAATGCCGGATCAGCAGGAAAGGCCTGCGGCCTCGAGCGCCTGCCGCGCGAGCGCTTCGTCGACCTCGCCTGGCAAGCCGCTCACGCCGACGGCACCCACCCGTGTCTCGCCCTCGAACGCGGCGAGCCCGCCGAGGAAGAACGTGAAGAACGGGTCGAAGCTCTTGCGCTCGACAGCGTCCTCGCGCACCTTTTCCGCCAGCTCTCTCGTCGAACGCGCGTCGCTCCGCGCGGCGGTGTACGCCTTCCGCTGCGCGTTCAGGCGCGTGTCCGGTGCCGCGCCGTCCATCGTCGCGGCCGCGACGAGCTCGCCGTGCGTGTCCGCGACGAAAACCGAGACCGGGCTGGGCGCCTCCCGCACCACGAAATCCACGATCGCCTGTGCGGCCTCGAGCTTCACGACGCGATTCTACGGGCCAGGTATCCGATCTCCGAGCCCGGCTGGCGGCGCAGAGGCGAAACGTGCTGTAGTTCAACTCCATGCGCGTCAACGTCGCCCGCCTCGCACGGCGAGTCCTGGTCCTGGTGGTTGTCTCGGGCCTCCCCGCCTTGACTGTCACAGCCCCCTCAGGCTGGCCCTCTGCGGCAAACGTCGCGAGTCACGCCTCGAACTCCGGCTTCGAGGGGATTCGCTTGAAGAACGTCGCCCCTCGAATCGGACTCGACTTCCGTCAAGGTGCATTTCGCTTCGGTGTCTCGCCCGACCCGGCGGCGATGACCGGAGGCGGGCTGTGTGCTCTCGACTACAACAACGACGGCTGGGTCGATCTGTTCGTCGTGAACTCCTACTCGGAGGCAGACGTCGGCCAGTGGCGCAAGCACGGCGGACTCCCGCGAAGCGCGCTGTTCAGGAACACGAAGGGTCGGTTCACCAACGTGACGCGTCGGTCGAAGGCGGGCCTAGCGGCACGCGGCGAAGGCTGCGTGGCGGCCGACCTGAACTCGGACGGCCGCACCGATCTCTACATCACGACTGCGGGCTACGACAAGCTGCTCTGGAACAACGGCGACGGTACGTTCACGCAAGGCGCCCGCGCGGCGGGAATCCGTAGCTACGGATGGCACGCGGGAGCCGCGGTCGGAGACGTGAACGGCGACGGCCGGCCCGACCTATACGTCGCGGGCTACACCGACCCCAACGTCCCCGTTCCCGGCTCCGCGGCTGGGTTCCCGAACAACGTCTCCGGCGTCCGCGATCTCCTGTACCTCAACGTCGGGCGCGACCGCAATGGACATTCGAAGTTTCGCGAGGTCGGTGTTCAGGCAGGCCTCGAGGCCGCGCGTCTCGATCACAGCCTCGGTGCAGTCTTCTCGGATTTCGACGGCGATGGACGGCTCGATCTCTATGTCGCCAACGACGGTGACCCGAACCGCCTGTATCAGAACGTCGCCTGGCCGGGCGGGAGGAAGGCCGATCCGGCGGGGCTCGGCTTCCGCTTCGAGGAGCGCGCAGCCATCGCGGGCGTGGCCGACCCGAATGCGGGGATGGGTGTCGCGGCTGCGGACTTCAACGGCGACGGGCGCACCGATTTATTCGTCTCGAACTCGCGCGGTCAGGGCCATGCGGTCTACACAGGCCAGCAGCCCCTCGCGTCCGGATCGTCGTTCAAGGACATCCGAGCGGCGTTCGCGCCGGCGTTCGGCAAGACGTTCACCGGCTGGGGCGCTTCCTGGGTCGACCTCGACCTGGACGGCAATCTCGACCTCGTGCTCACGAACGGCGGAATCCCGGTCACCAATCTCGCGCGAAACGCGCAGCCGATCCAAGTGCTCGAGAACATGGGCGCACCCCCGGGGTCTGCACCCCAATTCACGGACGGGACCGCACTCGTCGGCGGGAACGACCTTCCTCGTGTCGTCGGCCGCGGCCTCACGACGGCCGACTTCGACAACGACGGCCGTATGGACATCGCCATCAATACGATCGGGGGGAAGCTGGAGCTCTTGCGTCCGACGGGAGCCATCGGTCACTGGCTAGCGGTGAGGCTAGCCAGGTTCTCGCCCGGAGCGGTCGTGACTGCGGTCCTCCCGGACGGTCGCCGGCTGGTACGCGAGGTGCAGGCAGGCTCGAGCTATCTCTCATCGCAGGACCCTAGAGTGCACTTCGGACTCGGCGCGGCGACGAGCGTGAGTCAGCTCATCGTTCGCTACCCGGGCGGTCACATCGTGGAGCAGAACAACGTTCCGGCCGACCGCATCGTCTTCTTCCGCCGTCAAACGCGCAGCGCGACCGCTGCACGATCGACCGCGCTCGCACGGCCAGATCGGAGTCAGCGGCTCTCCGAGACTGCGCCGTACTTGATCGACGGGTGTACACGCACCGACCTGCAGGGGCGCTCGGTGGCGCGCGTGTGGGACGAGGCCATGCTCGACGCCATCAGGCGGGACCTTCCGGCGCCGACCACCCACGCGCGGAACCTCTTCCACGTCTCGGCCGCGATGTGGGATGCCTGGGCGGCCTACGACCCGACGGCGGACGGCTACTTCGTCACCGAGAAGGACAAGGCTCCCGACGTCGAGGCAGCCCGGGAGACCGCGATCAGCTACGCGGCATACCGCGTCCTGCTCTGGCGCTACGCGTACGGCGCCAATGTGCAGGTGACGTTCGACGAGCTCACCCGGACCATGGGCTCGCTCTGCTACCGGCTGGACTTCACGAGCACGAAGGGGCCCTCACCAGCCGCAGTCGGCAATCGCATCGCGGCCGCGGTGATCAAGTATGGAAGGAGCGACGGCTCGCTCGAGCGACGCCACTATGCCGACGAGAGCTATGTCCCCGTGAACGCGCCGCTCGTCGTGAAGGATCCGGGGACGGCCATGCACGACACCACCTTCTGGCAGCCGCTCGCGCTCGACCAGACCGTGGCCCAGAACGGGCTCGCAGTCCCCGGCAAGGTGCAGACCTTCATCGGCGCCCAGTGGGGACACGTACGTGGCTTTGCGCTGCCTCCTTCGAAAAACGGAGTGCCAATCGACCCGGGCCCCCCGCCGATCGGGACGCCCGAGAACGCGGCCTACAAGCAGGCGGCCGTCGAGGTCATCC
The DNA here is from genome assembly GCA_041493175.1 of Gaiellaceae bacterium. Taxonomy (GTDB): domain Bacteria; phylum Actinomycetota; class Thermoleophilia; order Gaiellales; family Gaiellaceae; genus 3-1-20CM-4-69-9. Next base: position 16,933 of record JBGPYI010000011.1, read on the forward strand.
GCAAGAGTGCCGATCTCGATCCCGACGACGGGCAGACGATCGACATCGGGCTCGATGCGCTGGGCAACAACCCGCTCGGGACAAACGATGGCCACGGCTACGGGGTCAACCCCGTGACGGGGAAGCCCTATGAGCCGGAGCGCGTCCTCCGAAGTGACTTCTCGCGCGTCCTCGCCGAGTTCTGGGCCGACGGGCCGAGCTCCGAGACTCCGCCCGGCCACTGGAACGTGATTGCCAACACCGTCTCGGACTCGCCGCTGATGGCGTCGCGGATCGGTGCGGGAACTGCGAACCGCCTGCGCTGGGACGTGCAGATGTACTTCGCACTCAACGGCGCCGTGCACGACGCCGCGATCGCCGCGTGGGGCCTGAAGCGCAAATACCAATCGGTTCGCCCCATCTCGATGATCCGCTACCTGGCCGAGCGCGGCCAGTCGAGCGATCCCAAGTTCCCCTCGTACGATCCGGGGGGCCTGCCATTGATCCCCGACCTGATTGAGCTGATCACGAAGGAATCGAGCGCGCCGGGACAGCGCCACGCGGCCCTTGCCGATCACGTCGGCGAGATCGCTATTCGAGCCTGGCGCGGAAATCCGAAAGACCCGAACCAGGTGAGCGGCGTCGGCTGGATTCTTGGCGAGCGGTGGGTGCCGTATCAAAGGGCGACCTTCGTCACCCCGGCTTTCCCCGGCTTTGTGTCCGGCCACAGCACGTTCAGCCGTGCGGCAGCCGAGGTGCTCGCCGCATACACCGGCAGCCCCTACTTCCCCGGAGGAGAGTTCACGCAGACCTTTGCCCCGGGCTACCTCAAGTTCGAGCACGGGCCGAGCAAGCCGCTGACGCTCCAGTGGGCGACGTACTACGACGCGGC
>JBGPYI010000104.1:0-7649 GCA_041493175.1 Gaiellaceae bacterium
CGAACCGCGCTCTCCATCGTCGCGGGCCAGCCGGTCGCGGTCCACGCGCCCGCGCGTGTGACGTTCGGACGCGAGGTGAGCGGGCCCGGCCGGCGCGAGGCCGCTCCCGGGCGGAGAGCGACGGTTGCGTGCGGCTCACGGCTGACGCGCGACCACACGAGCTCTGCGTGACCGAGACGTTCGGTCAGCTGAGCGGCGATGTGGTCGACGAGCTCGCGGCCGCGGAGCTCCATCAGCTCCGGCACGCCGCTCGACACCACCGTCAGGTACTGCCCCTGCTCGGGCGGCTGCCCGGTCAGCGCGCCGCGGTCGAAGACCCAATGCGCATCCGAGCCAAGTAGCGCGGCCAGTGGCGCGCGCAGGAGCGGACGGTCGAACAGGAGGTGGACGCTGACGATCGGCGACGGGTCGAGACCGTGGTCTGCTTCGCCGAGCAGGCGCGCCGATTCGGCGGGCGGAATCGCTACCACGACCGCGTCGGCGTCGAGGTCGTCGAGATCCTCGACCCGCGCGCCCGTCTCGACGGTCGCACCGCCGTGCTCGAGCGTCCGGCGCGCGGCATCGCCGTGCATCCAGCCGAGCGGCTTTACCGGCAGCACGAGCTCGCCGGCACGGCGGCCCGCCAGTAGCCCCGTCTGCACCGTGAAGAGCCCCATCGCTGCGCTTGCCTCCGCCGAGGGCAAATTAAGGGCGGGCCGGATGAAGACGTCCCAGAACCGCTCGATCGCGCGCTCCGACTGACCCCTGCGCAACAGGAAGTCCGCGAATGTCTCGTCGTCGTGCGCAGCGGGATCGAGCCCGCGCAGCGCCAGCAGCTGCCATGCGAGCGGACGCTCTCGCAGCGGCAGATGGGCGTAGCGGGCGAGCAGGATCGAGCCCGGAGAGATCTGCGCCCAGCGGCGGCGCTCGTCCACGACGGGCAGGCTCAGGCGCAGGCGGCGAACGGAGCCCGACTCTCCGATGCGCTCGAGAAACGCGAGGTACTCCGTGAAGCAGCCGAGCGCGATGTGCTGGCCGTTGTCGGGCGGCGGCGCCGGATCGCCGTCGCGCTCCGGGAGCGTCTGCACCGCACCACCGAGCGTCGGCCTCGCCTCGAGCACCGTGACGTCGTGTCCCGCGTCCAGCAGCTCGAGCGCGGCTGCGCAGCCGGCGAGGCCGCCGCCGACGACGACCGCCTTCACCGCCGCAGCCCTTCGCCGACGATCCGCAGCTTCGTCAGGGCAGACAACCGGGGCGGGCCGTCGAAGACGTCGAAGCCGCGCGCCTCGATCCGCTCGAGCGTCGCGCGGTAGAGACCGGCGAACGTCGAGACGCACAGAGCGCTGCGACGGTCGAGCGAGCGCAGCAACCCGAGGCCGTCCTGGAGATACGCACGCGCACGCTCGGCCTGGAACGCGAGCAGCGCGCACCAGGACGCGGTGGCATGGCCTGCCGCAATGTCGTCCTCCGACACGCCGAAGGACGCGAGCTCGTCCTGCGGAAGGTAGACGCGGCCAAGCTCCCAGTCTTCGCGGACGTCGCGAATGATGTTGATCAGCTGCAGAGCGATCCCGAGCGTCTCGGCTCGCTCGACGTCGTCGGAGCCGTAGACGGCAACGCACGCAACCCCGACCGCGCCCGCGACTTTCGTGCAGTAGTCGCGTAGCTCCTCGAAGTGCGCGTACCGCGTCTGGTCGAGGTCCTGCAGGCCGCCGTCCACGAGCGCGTGCAGCGCACGGTCGGGAATCGGGAAACGACTGCGCGCGTCGGCGAGCGCGACCGACATCGCGTCCCCTCCCGGCGAGTCCAGACCGGCGCGTAGCTCCTCGAGCTGCTCCCGCTTCTCGTCCAGCGGCAGCTCGCCGTCCGCAACGTCGTCGACGCGGCGCGCAAACGCGTAGATCGCCGCGATGGCCCGCCGTTTCTCACGCGGCAGCACCATGATCCCGTACGCAAAATTGCGCGCCCGCCGGCGCGTCAGGCGCTCGACCTCCGCGTATGCCTGCTTGGCTATCACCGTTGGAATAGCGTCCACCGCGCCTAACGTGCCGCGGGGAAGGGGCCGGGGGAAACCGGGAGGTTTCCCCGTCTGCTCTCCTCGCCGTTCGCGGCGATCTCAGTGGCGCGAAGGGCGAGGCGTAACTTAAAAGAAGGGGGCTCGTGGGGGAAACATGGTTTCCCCCACGCGACCGAGCCGCAGGCGAGGGAGGGCGCGTTCAGGCGCTCGACCTCTGCGTATGCCTGCGCGGCGGTCATCGTGCGAAGGCAGCCAGTGCGAGGCGAGTGCGCGACGGACGCGGCCGCTGCGTGAACACGTCCCAGTGCGCGGACTCGAGCGCGTCGAGCGCGGCAAGCCCGCCACGTGCGAAGAGCCCGACTGCCCGTCCCATCCGGCCGCCGATCCGCTCCTGCAGCACGCGTCCTGCGGCCAACAGCGCCCGAGCACGCGTCGCCTCGTAACGGAGCAACTCGAGGAGCTCGGGGCTCGGGCGGTCGAGCACGGCCACGCCGAACCTGCGGCGGTCCTCGAGCGGCAAATAGATGCGGCCGAGTTCGAGATCGCGCGGCACGTCCTGCAGGAAGTTGACGAGCTGCAGCCCTGTGCAGACGTCGTCACTCGCGGCGACGAGCTCAGGCTCGCCGTCCAGGCGCAGCAGGCCGAGCACCAGGCGGCCGACGGGGTCGGCCGAGTGGCGGCAGTACTCCTTCAGGTCGTCCCAGGTCTCGTACTCCGTGATGCGCTGATCCATCCGGTTCGCCTCGATCAGCCGCAGGAACGGCTCTCGTGGCAGCGAGAACTCGTGGACGGTCGGCGCGAGCGCCTGCAGGACCGGCCAGGAGGGCTCCCCCGAGTAGCAGGCGCCGAGCTCCTGCTCGAGCTCGTCGAGTGCCGCGAGCCGGTCTCCCTGCAGCTCATCGCCGAGGATGTCGACGAGGCGGGCGAAGCCGTAGACGGCGCGCAGGTGCGGCCGCAGGCGGCGCGGGAACAGCACCGAGGTAACCGGAAAGTTCTCGGTCCGCGCGCGGCGGGCTACAACGGCCACTTCCATCCTGACAAGACTCACTGGCCGGGCCCGGCTGGTCAACCGGCCGCGTTTGCCTCCGGAGGGTCGGAGGTGGTTCAATCCCGTGACGCCGAACCCGCCCAGACCCAGCCACGGGCGTTCGTCAAGCCAATCCAGGAGGGCGGTTGACCGACCAGGGGAATGTCGCCGGAGACGGCCTGCGCAAGCACCCCGTGCTTGCCGTGGACGCCGTGGGCGCCGCCTGCGTCGTTCGCCTGGGCGGCGAGCTCGACCTCTACAACGCAGACCAGGTCCGCTCTGCGCTTGCCGACGCCTGCGCCAAGGCTCCGGAGCGGGTCGTCGTCGACCTCGGCGAGGTCGAGTTCATCGACTCGACCGCACTCGGCATCCTGATCGAGACCCGCACGAAACTGGACAATCGCAGCGGGTTCATGCTCGCAGCGCCGGGCCTCGAGACGCGGCGCGCGCTGCAGATCTCCGGGCTTGACAAGCTCTTCACGGTGCACGACACCGTGCCGGAAGCGCTGGTCGCGAAGGTCTAGACGGACGCCGACGCCGACGCCGACGCGGGCGCCCCCGCCATCTCCTCGCGCTTGATCAGCGTCACCGCCGCGACGAAGGCGAGGACCGCGAACACCGCCAGGGCCCAGAACGCCCAGGCGTAGCCGCCGGTCAGGGCGTCGGGCAAAGGCTTGCCGTCCGCGGCGAGCGACTTGAAGTGGGTGGTGAACACCGTCGAGGCGACGGCGACGCCGACCGCGCCGCCGATCTGCTGCGACGTGTTGATCAGGCCGGAAGCGAGGCCTGCCTCGCGTTCGGCCACGCCGGCGAGGGCGGCGATCGAGACCGGCACGAACGAGAATGCGATTCCGACGCCGACCATCAGATACCCGGGCAGCAGGTCGGACGCATAGCTGCCGTGCACGGGGATCTGCGAGTACCAGATCATCCCCCCGGTCAACAACGCAAGGCCGACTGCCATCACCGGCTTCGGGCCGACCCTCGTCGTCAGCGCCTGCGCGACACCCGCGGATACGACGGCCGTCCCAGCGGTCGCCACGAAGGTCACGCCGGCCTTGAGGGCCGAGTAGTGCAGCACGTTCTGCACGTACAGGGTCAGCAGGAAGAAGTTGGCGAAGATCACCGCGCCGAGGAGCACACCGACGACGTTCGCGCCCGTGACCGTTCGCACGCGGAAGATGTGGAAGGGCATCAGCGGGTCGTGGACGCGCCGCTCGTTGACGAGGAATGCCACGAGAAGCGCCCCTGCAGCGAACAGGAGGAGGATCGTGCGCGCGGTCGCCCAGCCCACGTCGGGCGCCCTGGAGATGCTGTAGATGAGCAGCGCCAGCCCGCCGCTGACGAGCACCGCCCCGAGGGCGTCGTAGCTCCGTTCCGCGCCTTCGCGCCTACTTTCCGGGACGATGCGGGGCGTCAAGACGAGCACCAGCGCGCCGACCGGCACGTTGACGAAGAAGATCCATTCCCAGCCCAGGTACTTCGTCAGCACGCCGCCGGCGAGCACGCCCACCGCGGCCCCGCTGCCGCCGAGCGCGCCCCAGATTCCCAGCGCCTTGTTGCGCTCCCGGCCCTCCTCGAAGCTCGTCATCACGATCGAGAGCGCAGCCGGCGAGATGATCGCGCCGCCGAGACCCTGCACCGCCCGGGACACGATCAGCATCCCCTCCGATTGCGCCAGCCCGCAGACGAGCGAGGCGGTCGTGAAGACCACGACGCCGACAATGAACACCCGCCTCCGTCCCAGCAGATCCGCCGCGCGTCCGCCCAGGAGCAGGAAGCCGCCGAACGCGATCGCGTACGCCGAGATCACCCACTGCAGGTTCTCCCGCGAGAAATGGAGCGAGCGGCCGATCGAAGGCAGCGCGACGTTCACGATCGAGACGTCGAGGATGGTCATGAAAAACGCCGTCGCGACGACGGCGAGGATGCGCCAGCGGTGCGGGTTCGAAGTCACGCAGGACCTCCCGAAGAATGAGTTAGCCGCTTCAACGCGGCCGTCTCTAGGTTATTCCGGAGAGGTGACGAGGATCGTGGGGGAGCCATGCGGCTCCCCCACGGTTCTTAGATCTTCCCGAGCTTGCGCCATTTCGTGTAGATGTCCCTGAAGTCATGGTCGGCAGCGCTGACCGCGTCGGCGGCGCTCATCTTGCCCTGCGAGACCTCGGCGAACATCTTCGGGATCAGGAACTTGCCGAACACCTCGGAGAACGCGGCGTTCGTATAGCCCGGATAGCCGGGGTTGACCGTGTACTTCTGCGCGATGGTCGTGAGGATCTGGTACTTGCCGCGCGGCTTGTGCGTGTCCGCCGCCGCAAGCTTCTGGATCTTCTTGAAGGGAAGCGCGCCCGGGAACGTCGGGAAGTTGTAGAACTTCGACGCTACGAAGGCGTCCTTGTAGTTGATTTCGAGGTCGGCCATGAACTTCTTGGCCGCCGCCTTGTTCTGGGCGAATTTCCAGATCGAATAGGCCCCCATCACGTGCTCGAGCCCGAGCCGCTGCACGGGGCCCTTGGGGATCGGATAGATGTAGAGCTGATCCGAGAACGGCAAGCCGAGATCCTCCGGCGTGCGAGTCGCCGAGATCGCGTTGAGGATCATCGATCCCTTCCCGGAATAGATGAAGTTGTTGTTCGAGGCCGGCGTCCAGCCGAAGATCTCGTCGGTCTCGCCGTTCTTGAAGATGTCGGCCATGAACTTCACGGCCTCGATCGTGTGCTTCGACTTGATCGTGACGCGGTGCTTCTCATCCTGGACGTACGCGCCGAAGCACATCATGAAGGCCATCAGCGCCATGTTCGAGTCGAGCTCCGCCGACTGACCGATCCCGATCGGGTGACCGGCGGCCTTCAGCTTCGGCGCTGCCTTGCGCACGTTTTCCCACGTCGAGGGCGCGATGCCGACGCCGTTCCAGAGGTCGTGCCGCCAGACCACGGGGTCCGGGACGTAGTTGTCCGCGAAGGCAAACCATTTCTTCGTCTTCGGGTTGTACGTCGCCCGCTTGCCGAGGCCTCCGATCTTGCCGATCTTGTGCTGAACCTCCTGGACGATCTCCCCGTGATTGATGACCTGGTCCTCGAACTGCGCCTGGGGCGAGAGGTTGAAGAACAGGTCGTGGCCCGAGCCGGACGCGGCCTCCGCCGCCGCACGCGCCGGCAGCAGCGTGTTGAGAATGTGGTCGACCTTGACCTGGACGTCGTTCTTCTGGCCCCATTCCACGGCCCACGTGTTGTCGAACCACTTGTCGTAGGCCGGAACGAAGTGCGCCCACTGGATGATCGACAGGTCGCCCTTGAGCCAGCGGCCCTTGAACCGAAGCGGCCCGTAGAACGCGCGGCCCAGCCCGGAACCGGCAATGCCTACCGATGCAGCCCCGATCCCGGCCTTACGGATCAGCTGGCGGCGGTCGTACCTCCCCTCTCGCCTACTCGGATCGTCGGAATGATTCATGTGATCCTCCTTTCTCGGGCCTAGCGGAAAGCTCCGCCGGTGAACCCTGCGATGAACCGGTCGAGGAACGTGTTGTAGAGGAGCGCGAGCGGAATGCTCGGGATGAGCGCGGCGACCATGATCGCTCCCCACTGCGGCAGGTCGCCGCGGATCAGATCTGTGTAGACGCCGGTCGACAGCGTCCGGTGAGACGAGCTGGAGATGAACGTGAACGCGTACACGAACTCGTTCACGACGAGCGAGAACGAGAAGATGACCACGGTCAGAATGCCCGGGACCGAGATCGGAAAGACGATGCGGATCAGCGTTCCGAGCCGTGACGCCCCGTCGATCAAAGCCGCGTCCTCGAGCTCCCGTGGAATGGTCTTGAAGAACCCCATCAAGAGCCAGGTCGCAAAGGGCACAGTGAACGAGGGATAGACCAGGACGAGCGACCAGATCGAGCCACGCAGGTGGAAATGCAAGAGGTGGCTGGTCTGCCTGTCGAGCTGCGTGATCACCGAGAACAGCGGCAGAAACAGCAGCGTGGGCGGCACGAGGTACGTCAAGAAGATGCCGACACCAACGCTCTGGCCGACCTTCCCTGAAAGTCGCGCGAGCGCGTAACCGGCCGGGACGGCGAGCAGGAGCGTGATCAGCACGACGACGATGCCGATGATCGCGGTGTTCCGCAGCCACTGCGTGTACGGCGTCTCGTTGAAGAGAAAACGGGCGTTGGAAAGCGTCGGCCCCTTGTGGAACCAGTACGGCGAATGGCTGAGGTCGTAAAATTCGCGCTGCTGCTTGAACGCCGTGATCACCATGACGTAGAACGGGAAGGCGAGCACGATCGCGAACGGCCCGACGATCAGGTACGACAACCCCTTCTCGCGGAATCCGCGCAGCACGGCCTCCACGGCTACGTCACCTCGGCGCGACGCGCAAAGATCAGCATCCCGATCGCCACGACGGCCAATACCGGTAGGAGGAACAGGGAGATCGCCGCCCCCGCGCCGAGCGAGCCGGACTCGATCCCGGTCTTGTACGCCCAGGTCGTGACCATCTCCGTGGAGTCGGACGGCGGCGGGCCTCCGTTGGTCAGGATGTAGACGACGGCCATGTCCGTCGCGGTGAAGACGATCCCGAACAGCAGCGCGACGGTGGCGATCGGGATCTGGAGGGGCAGGGAGACGGACC
>JBGPYI010000096.1:0-7976 GCA_041493175.1 Gaiellaceae bacterium
GCCCCAACGGTCGACCACGTCGCCGTAGCCCGCTGCCGGACAGCGCGACGCATAGGGGTAGCCGTAGACGATGACCGCGCCGGATGACCTGCCGAGGGCCGGTGCCGCCCCCGCCACGGCCACCGCAAGGAGCGCGAGGAGCAACGGTCTCATGGTCCTCGGCACGGCGGAAGTATCGCTGCCCTCTTCCGCGCGGGTTGCTCAAGGAGAACTCCTCGCGCAAGGCCTCCGCGCGGGCGTCCCTGGGCACGCGGCGTAGCCGCTCGAGGAGCAAACCCCCGGTTCGGTCCTGGGGCCGCGCTACAGTCCGCGCGCGATGCGCCTCGCTCTCCCGATCCTGATCACGGCTGGGCTCGTCCTGGGGGGCTGCAGCTCGGGCGAGCCCTCCACCTTCAAGGCGGGGCCGACGGCGAAGTGCCTCACGGGAGAGGGTTACAGCGTCACTACCGACGACGCGAAAGTGGGGGTGTTGGCGGCCAATGCGCCCAACGGCGGCCTGAGGGCGAACGAGCTCGGCAACGCCCTCACGATCGCCTTCGCCCAGGACTCGGACGACGCCATCAAGACCGCCGGCGCCTTCAAGCGTTTCGCCCCCAAAAAGCTCCGCCCCCACATCACCGACGTCATGCGGATCCAGAAGAACGCCGTCCTCCTCTGGACGGTCACCCCTCCGCAGGACGAGCTGAACAAGGTCTTTGCCTGCCTGAAGGGCTGATCTCTCCGGCTAGAATCCGAGCAATGGTCGAGATCGGGACGATGCGAGTCAAGAGCGGCCTCGCCGAGATGCTCAAGGGCGGGGTGATCATGGATGTCACCGATGCCGATCAGGCCCGGATCGCAGAGGAGGCGGGCGCTGTGGCTGTGATGGCTCTCGAGCGGGTCCCGGCCGACATCCGCGCCGAGGGCGGCGTCGCCCGCATGGCCGACCCGGACAAGATCATCGAGATCCAGGAAACCGTGACCATCCCCGTGATGGCGAAGGCGCGCATCGGCCATTTCGTCGAGGCGCAGATCCTGGAAGCGCTCGAGGTCGACTACATCGACGAGTCGGAAGTCCTGACGCCGGCCGACAGCGCGCATCACATCGACAAGTGGAAGTTCACCGTCCCGTTCGTCTGCGGCTGCACCAACATCGGCGAGGCTCTGCGGCGGATCGCCGAAGGCGCGGCGATGATCCGGACGAAAGGCGAAGCGGGAACCGGCGACATCGTCAACGCCGTGACACACATGCGCTCGGTGTTCGGCGCGATCAAGCGCCTCGGGACGATGGATCCGGACGAGCTCTACAGCGAGGCGAAGAACGTCCAGGCGCCGGTGGAGCTCGTGCGCTGGGTGGCCGAGAACGGCCGCTTGCCGGTCGTGACTTTCACCGCCGGCGGGATCGCAACTCCTGCCGACGCGGCGCTCTGCATGCAACTCGGCGCGGACGGCGTCTTCGTCGGCTCGGGCATCTTCAAGTCGGGGAATCCGAGCGAGCGCGCCAAGGCGATCGTCGAAGCGACAACGCATTACAACGACGCGAAGATTCTCGCGCGGGTTTCCCGCGGTCTGGGCGATGCGATGAGCGGCCTATCCACTGCCACTCTTGCGCCCGAAGAACTGCTCGAGACCCGAGGCTGGTAATGCGCCCACGCGTCGGTGTCCTCGCCGTCCAGGGCAACTTTCGCGAACACGCTGCGATGCTGCGGCGGCTCGGGGTCGACGCAATCGAAGTGCGGAAGCCCGAGCAGCTCCAGGATCTGGACGGCCTCGTCGTTCCCGGCGGGGAGTCCACGACATTCATGCATTTGATGCGGCTCTACGGGCTGGACGAGGCAATCCGGGCGTTCGACCGCCCGATCCTGGGTACGTGTGCCGGCATGATCGTTCTCGATCGCGACCATCTCGGCCTCGTCGACGTGGAGGTCGACAGGAACGCGTACGGGCGCCAGGTCGCAAGCTTCGAGGCTGATCTTTCGCTCGCGGGCGAAAGCTCGCCGCTCCGCGGCGTCTTCATTCGCGCGCCGCGCGTGCGTGTGACCGGAGACGTGGAGGTTCTCGCCGAGCACGAGGGCGAGCCGGTGCTCGTTCGCGACGGGCGCATCCTCGTGGCATCGTTCCACCCGGAGCTGACCGAAGACACGCGGGTGCATGAATTGTTCCTTGATCAGGTGCGGGAGGCAATGAGTGTCAGGGCATAGCAAGTGGTCCTCGATCAAGCACAAGAAGGGCGCCGCCGACGCCAAGCGCGGCAAGCTCTTCTCGAAGCTCTCGCGGGCGATCATCGTCGCGGCGAAGGAGGGCGGGCCCGATCCCGCGGGGAACCTGGCGCTGCAGAACGCGATCGAGAAGGCGCGCTCGTACTCCATGCCGAAGGACAACATCGAGCGCGCGATCGCGCGAGGCGCGGGTGCGGACTCGGATGCGCAGGCCTTCGAGACGGTCGTCTACGAGGGCTACGGTCCGAGTGGCGTCGCCGTGATCGTCGAGGCGCTGACGGACAACCGCAATCGCACCGCGTCCGACGTGCGGCACGCCTTCGACAAGTTCGACGGCAACCTCGGCACGTCGGGGGCGGTCGCGTGGCTCTTCGAGCGACGCGGGGTCATCATCGTTCCCGCGGACGGCGTCGACGAAGACGAACTGACGCTCGCCGCGGCGGAAGGAGGCGCCGACGACGTCTCGCTCGACGGTTCCACCTACGAGGTCGTCTCGCCGCCGGAGGCGCTCGCCTCGGTGCGCGAGGCGGTCGAGCGCGCGGGCTTCACGGTCGAGGCCGCAGAGCTGACGATGGTGCCGAAGACGACCGTCGAGGTCGCGGACGAATCGGCCGCGAAGAAGATCCTGCGCCTGATCGACCAGCTCGAGGAGAGCGACGACATCCAGGATGTCTACGCGAACTTCGACATCCCCGAACAGGTCCTCGAGACGGTCGCCTCTTAGAGATACGTCACGTGCCTGGCACGGGACGGGCATTGGCCGGAAGGAGACGTCCGGTTAGGTGCCTAACCTCTCACCGTGAAGGTCATCGGCATCGATCCAGGGACGGCTTCTTGCGGGTACGGCATCGTCCACGAAAAAGACGGGCGCCTCAGGGCCATCGACCACGGGTGGTGGAAAACGTCCGCGGCGGAACGCCCCGAGCTGCGTCTGAAGACGATCTTCGACGCCGTGGTCGAGCTCGTCGAGCTTCATCAGCCCGATGCCGTCGCAATCGAGGAGTCGTTCGTCGGCGTCGACGCCCGCACCGCACTCTCCGTCGGGCAGGCGCGCGGGGCCGTCATGGTCGCGGCCGCTAACGCGGGGATCGAGTGCGCTGAGTATTCGCCGGCCCGTGTGAAGCAGGTGGTCTGCGGATACGGCCGCGCCGAAAAGCAGCAGATGCAGAGGATGGTGAAGGTGATCCTTGGGCTCCAGGTCGAGCCGGCAACGTCGCATGCCGCCGACGCGCTTGCTGTGGCGATCTGCCACGCGCTTGCTCCGCCGCTGCTGAGGATCGCGGCGGGATGATCGCGCGGCTCCGGGGCCGCCCGGTGGCGAACACGCCGGACGGGCTCGTTCTGGACGTCGGCGGCGTTGGGTACCTCGTCGCCGCGACGCCCTCCGCCGTTCGAGCGACGGATGGGGCGGCCGAGGTGTCGCTGCACACGTATCTGCACGTGCGCGAGGACGCGCTGCAGCTGTACGGGTTCGCCGAGGCTGCCGAGCGCGAGCTCTTCCTCCAGCTGCTCTCCGTCAACGGCGTCGGCCCGAAGGTCGCGCTGGCGATCGTGTCGGGTTCGCCGGCGGCCGATCTGAGGCGGGCGATCGTGCTCGGAGACACGGCGCGGTTCCAGGCCATCCCGGGCATCGGCAAGAAGACCGCCGAGCGCATCCTGCTGGAGCTGAAGGAGAAGATCGGTGACGCTCCGGTGCCGATCTCCTCGGCGGTGGGGACGCAGCCGCACCTGGTCGCGCGGGACGCTCTCGTGGAGCTCGGCTACTCCCTCGGCGAGGCCGAGCAGGCGCTGGCACGGGTCGATCCGGAGCTGCCCCCGGAGGAACGCGTCCGCGAAGCGCTAAGAGCGGCCTAGATGTCCACACAATTCCTGGCTCCTGCCGTCATGCCCGAAGAGGATGACCTCGAGCAATCGCTGCGCCCGCGCCGTTTGACCGAGTTCGTCGGCCAGGAGCGAATCAAGGAGCAGCTCGCGATCTCGCTCGATGCCGCGAAGGGGCGGGACGAGGCACTCGACCACGTGCTCCTCGTCGGCCCGCCCGGTCTCGGCAAGACGAGTCTTGCGTACATCGTCCGCGAGGAGCTCGGCGTCGGCATTCGCTGCATCGCCGGCCCCGCACTCGAGCGCAAGGGCGACATGGCGGCGATCCTCACCGGCCTCGAGCGGCACGACGTCCTGTTCGTGGACGAGATTCACCGCCTCAACCGCGCGATCGAGGAGATTCTCTATCCGGCGCTCGAAGACTTCCGGCTCGACATCATCGTCGGCCAGGGCGCGGCAGCGCGCACGCTCACGCTCGACCTGCCGCCCTTCACGCTCGTCGGCGCGACGACACGCACCGGGCTCTTGACGACGCCGCTGCGTGACCGCTTCGGCATGACCTTCCGACTGGAGTACTACGAGCCGAAGGAGCTCGGCACGATCGTCCGCCGGTCGGCACGGATCCTCGACGTCGAGATCGCCGAGGACGCAGCGGACGAGATCGCGCGCCGCTCCCGCGGAACGCCGCGCATCGCGAACCGGATCCTCAGGCGCGTGCGCGACGTGGCGCAGGTGAAGCACGACGGCGTGATCACGAACGCGGTGGCGCGCGAGGCGCTTGAACTGCTCGAAGTCGACGGTGACGGGCTGGAGCGCATCGACCGGGCGCTGATGGAGACGATCCTCGTCAAGTTCGGCGGCGGACCTGTGGGGCTGTCCACGCTCGCCGTCGCCCTCGGGGAGGAGCAGGACACGATCGAGGACGTCTATGAGCCGTATCTCCTCCAGCTCGGCTTCCTGCAGCGCACGCCACGCGGCCGCATCATCACCGAGCTCGGCCGCGAGCGCTTCGGCGCCGCCGGGGAAGGCACAAAGCTTTTTTGAGCCCGGATTTCTGGGTGCCGGGAGCAGCCGAGCCGTCCCTCGACGACTTCGTCGAGGGCGTCCACCGGCAGATCGAGCGCTACACCGCGACGCACACTGCGGAGCGGACGCACGTAGAGGTAGAGCTGGGAGACGGGGAGCGGCTGGCGCTGCGGTCTCTCTCGGGCGAGCCGGGCTACGGCTTCCTGACGCTGTCGGTCCACTCCGCGAACGGCGAAGCGGAAGATCACATCGTCCCGATCGGCACGATCAGGCGCATCGCGCTCGGACCAGCGGACGAATCCCGCCGCCCGGGATTCGCCCTGCCGAAAGTGATAGGGCCGGAACCCGCCGCATAGGGTCCGGCCCTGGTAAATGTCCGCCCCGGCCGCAGTTTGTCGGGGCTAGGTTCTGCCGCAGTACAGAACCGGTGAGGACAGGTGGTACATGAGGAGCATGGATCACCCACGCTGGTTGATTCCTCCCCCTTTGGTTGGTTCATTCGGGCACTTCACTTCACCCTGCCGGGGGAGTGCAGAAACGGCTTTCCGCCTCAATTCTGAGTCTCAGGAGGATCGTGGGGGGCCGCAGCTCACATCCTCCGAACTGGCGGTCGCAGGTTCGCCCTGCGACCGCCCTCGATCTAGGCCTGTCCAGTGCCAGGCACCGGACGGCGCCGTAACGGCCACGGTCGCCGTACCGCGGCGAGCAGGCCCGGCGCGAACAGCAGCGCCATGACGTCGAACCAGACGTAGCCGGCAGCGACGCCGCTCGGCGGATTGCCTTGGGGAATCCCTAGGCCGGGAAGCTCTTCCGCCCACCGCCAGGTGCCGATCGCCGTCCCGTACAGCTCCAGTGCCGCCACGACGAGGAAGACGCCGGCGTACGCGGCGCGCGCCCGCGAGCGCCAGAGGAATGCGAGCAGCAGCGGGACGCAGAGCGCACCGGCGGCGTCGAGGCGCGGCAGCACCGTCAATCCGAGCACGCCCCACAGCGCGGCAGCCGCGGCGACGACGACCACCAGCGTGCGTGAGTGACGCCGGAGCGCTTCGCTCAACGACAGGCCGGCCATGAACACGAGCCCGTGGGCCGGAGGAACGAAGGTCGGCAGGTTGTGCAGCCGGTAGGAGTAGACGCCCCACAGAATCGAGCCCGTCAGCTCCGCCGCCGTTGCCGCGCAAATGACCACCGCGACTTGTGCACGACGCTCTGCCGGCAGCGGCCGCGCAGCGACGGCGAGCACCAGCCACGTCACGCCTCCCAGCACGAGCTGGCCGGGCAGGTCGACCTGCGTGTCCACCGCCAGCAGCGCCGCGAGGAACGCGGCGATCACTCCTGCGCGGATCAACGCTTGAACTGCAGCTCGTGCCAAGAGGGCACGGGGGCCAGCTCCAGCAGAGCGCGGTCGCCGTTCGGGTCGAGGTAGCCGAAGTCCGCGACGTCCTCGTCCCAGGAGACCTCGAGCAGTCCCTCCTTGACGCGGTGGTCGAGCCACGCGCCGCGGAAGACGAGCTTCTTCAGCCAGTAGACGAGCGACTCGCCGCCGACGAGCGACACGCGCTCCCAGTGCCGGACGAGATACCTCCCGAGCCCGCTGCGGGGCTCGTCGATCCAGTCCCGCTCGACGAGCTCGACGAGGTCGGCGGTCTCGTCGTCGTCGAGCTCGTTGTCGCCGACGAGGCCGAGCTTCACCGCAGCGGCCGTGACGCGCTGCTCGAAGTCGGAGGAGTTGAAACCGAAGCGGTACCCCAGGAACTCGACGACGTAGTCGTCGCCGGAGACGTAGTTCGCCTCTATCACGAGCCGAGCATAGCGCCGCGCTAGGTTTGCCCTGTGAGCGTTCGCCTCGCCGCCGCAGCCGCCTTCGTGACCGCGCTTGTGGTGGTCACGGTCTGGCTCACCGACCTCTCGTTCGGGCGTGCCGCGCTGCTCGCTCCGGTGCTCGTGATCGGTCTCGCCGCTGTCGCAGGCCTGATCGTTTTCTGGGGCCGGGTGGGCTGGGACTCGCTCCGCCGCGCGCGCCATCCCCGGCTGCTGGTGGCGGCAGCGCTCGCGTTCGTCCTGCTGCTCGTCGGCCTGACGCTGCTGGGCGTCCAGCTCCCCCGAGAGTGACCTAGCGGTTGGGGTTGCGCCGGGCAAAGCCTGTCGCAACGGTGGAGGCCGCGAGAGACGACCTCAGAGCAATTCGGCGAGGGCTTTGCGGAGCCGCTCGAGATCGGCGGCGTCGTTGTACCCCTGGAACGAGGGCCGGATGAAGCGCTCCTCTCCACGCTCGACGACGGGGATCTCGATCCGGTGCTCGTCGTAGAGCCGCTCCTGGAGATCGCCCGCAGCTCCGGCCGGTAGGCGCAGCGCCACCATCTGCCGGAAGAACTCGTTCGAGTCCGGCGCCAGCGGTTCGAGACCCAGCTCGTTCCGTGCGCGGCGCGCAAGCTCGTGACAGCGTTCCCGTACGGACTCCCAGTCGTGCTCGCGCTGCCACGCGATCGCAGCCGGCACCGTCAGGTACGCGGACGGATCGCGCGTCCCCTGTTGCTCGTGGCGTGACACGAAGGCGGGGTCGTCGCCGTCGTAGCCCCAGCTGATCACGAGCGGGTGCACGTCGCGCTGAAGCTCGCGGCGCACGTAGAGGAACGCTGAGCCCTTGGGTGCGCAGAGCCACTTGTCGTTCGAACCGTCGAAAAGCAGCTCGAGAACGACTTCTCGACGCTCAAGGAGCTCATCGAAACCTCCTACGGCCCGACAGCGGAGCGCGTCGCCGCCCGCTACTAGACGTGTACTGGCGTAGGTGCCTCGACTAGTTCGTCGACGGTCGTGATCGCCGCCCCGTAGGCCATCTGCAAGTACGCGAGCGCCTCGCCCTCGTCAACGCCCTCAAAGCCGCAGACGCCGTCCCGCGGGATGGAGATCGTGTAACCACGGATCAATGCCCCA
>JBGPYI010000082.1:0-8511 GCA_041493175.1 Gaiellaceae bacterium
CCGCTCACCACTACGCCCACCCGGTACTGGGTTTTTAACAAACATCTGTCGGGGGTTTGGTGGACCGGGCCACACCCCGCGGGGGGGCCGCTGGGGCGGCCCCCGCGGCGAGACGAGAGGCTTCGTACGGAATCGCTCAGTCGCAAAGCGGCCACCCCGACAGGCGCTCCGTCCGGCCGTGAGAGCGTGCGGGACCCTGCCGACGCGCCCGCCGTCGAGCTGGTGGGCATCACCAAGCAGTTCCCCGGGGTCCTTGCGAATGACGACATCTCGTTGACGGTGCGGCACGGCGAGGTGCACTGCCTGCTGGGCGAGAACGGCGCCGGGAAATCGACACTGATCAGCATTCTGTCCGGGATGGTCAGGCCGGATGCCGGTCAGATCCGGGTGGGTGGGCAGGTGGTACGGATCGATTCGCCCCGCGCGGCGCTCGAGCTCGGCATCGGCACCGTCTATCAGCATTCGACTCTCGTGCGGGCACTGACGGTGCTCGAGAACCTCTTGCTGGGTGAGACCCGCGGCTTGAGGTTGAACGTCGAAGCGGCCCGCGCCCGACTCGCGCAAGTGGCCGCGACGCTCGGGGTCGAGATCGACGCGGACGCCCCCGCCGGTGAGCTCGCGCTCGGGCGTCAGCAGCAGATCGAGATCGTCAAGGCGCTCTGGCGCGGCTCGCAGGTGCTCATCCTCGACGAGCCGACGTCAATGCTGACTCCCCAGGGTGTGGCGGAGCTGCAGAAGGTCCTGCGCCGCCTGACGGAGACCGGGATCTCGGTCATCTTCATCACGCACAAGCTGCACGAAGCCCTCGCCGTGGCGGACCGGATCACGATCTTGAGGGCGGGTCGGGTCGTCGGCGCCGTCGACACGGCCGAGCTCGCGGCGAGCTCAGCCGAGGAGGTGCAGGCGCGAATCGTCCGGCTGATGTTCGGCGAGGAGTCTCGCGCGGTCGCCGATGTGGCCGAGCTGCAGACCGATCTCGAGGGCGAGCAGGCTTCGGTGGCGGAGAAGCCGTCGGACGCCGACGCGCTGCTCGAGCTCGTGGGTGTGTCGGCGCGGCCCGTCGGCGGCTTCGATCCCGGCCTCGAGGACGTCTCCTTGGAACTGGCCGAAGGCGAGATCCTCGGCGTCGCAGGGATGGACGGGAACGGACAGCGTTCCCTGGCCGAGGTGATCGCCGGCGAGCGGACGCTCTCCGCCGGCGAGATCCGTCTCTACGGAGCGCCGGTCCAACGCCTTGACGTCTCCGCTCGACAGAAGCTCGGCCTCCGGTACGTCACCGACGACCGCTTGGGCGAGGGCATCGTGAGCTCCCTCCCGGTCAGCCTGAACCTGTTCCTGAAGCGGATCGGCCAGCGGCCGTTCTGGCGGCACGGGCGGATCGAACGGCGTTCGGTCGAGCGCGAGGCGCAGTCGCTCGTCGAGGCTTTCGACGTTCGCACGCCGAGCGTCTCCACACGCGCCGGCGCGCTTTCCGGTGGCAACGTCCAGAAGGTCGTGCTCGCCCGCGAGCTCTCTTTCGACCCGAAGGTCGTCGTCTTCAACAAGCCGACGTACGGGCTCGACCTGCGGACCACGAGCACCGTGCGCGACATGATCCGTGGCCTTGCGCGCGGCGGCGGTGCCGCACTCGTCATCTCCACGGATCTCGACGAGCTGCTGGATCTCTGCGGGCGCATCCTCGTCCTCTCACGCGGCCGGCTGGTGGGCGAGGTCGAGAACGGCCCGAACGCGGGGGAGAAGGTGGGCGAGCTGATGGTCGGAGCCTGGGACGTCGCCGCCGCATGACCGGAGTCGCGACTGACACCGCCCTTTCGCCCGAGACGGGCCCACTCGAGCCGGTCGCGCCCTCGCGCCGGTTCGTCACCGACGCGCTCGACGTCGTCATCCGCTCGATCGTGCCCGTGCTGCTGGCGCTCGGCGCGGGCGCCATCCTCCTGCTCGCGCTCGGCCGCGATCCGATCACGTTCTACTCGAACGTGTGGAAAGGCGGGATCCAGCTGACCGCCTGGCAAGACAGTGCGATCCGAGCGGCGCCGCTGCTGCTCATCGCCGTCGGCCTCGTCGTCGTGTTCCGGGCGAACATCTGGAACCTCGGCTACAACGGCCAGTTCCTGCTCGGCGCGGCCCTCATCTCGGGGCTCGGGCCTCACCTCGTCGGCAGTGAGCCCCGCTGGTTCGCGCTCCTCGTGCTGTCTCTCGTTGCGGGCGGCGCAGGCGCGGCGTGGACGCTCGCGCCCGCCCTGCTCAAGGCCCGCTACGAGACGAACGAGATCATCACGACTCTGATGATGTCCTTCATCGGGGTCGGTGTCGCGAACATCCTGATCAAGGGACCGTTTCAGGACCCGACCGTGAACATCCCGCAAACGCGCGTGCTTCCGCTGAACAAGATGCTGCCGGCGATTCCGGGCACACGCATCCACATCGGCGTGCTGGTCGCACTCGCGGCTGCGTTGCTCGTTCATTTCGTTCTCACCCGTACCTCCTTCGGGCTCCGCCTGCAGATACTCGGAGCGAACCCGCGCGCCGCCAGGCACGTCGGTCTCAAGGTGCCGCGCCTGATCGTCATGAGCTTCCTCGTCAGCGGTCTGCTCGTCGGTATGGCCGCCGCCGCGGACATCCTCGGGACCTGGGGTTACGTCCGGGCGAACTGGAACCCGGCCTACGGCGATACCGTCATCCCGTTCGTCTTTCTCGCGCGGCTGAATGCGCTTGCCCTCATCCCGTTCGTGGTGTTCTATGCGGTGCTCTCGACCGGCGGCGACCTCGCCACGCAGCAGGCGAACCTGCCGACGGACTTCCTGCTCGTGCTCGTCGCGCTGATCCTGCTCTTCATGACGGTGATCGAATACCTGGGCCGTCGCCGCGCGCTCGGGGCGAGCTACCTCACTCCCGGCCTCCAGCAGGCGTTCCGGTCTTCGAGACTCTCACGCAGGACGAGCGAATGAGCGAGCTTCTCACTCGCACCTTCTTGACGGCACTCATCTCGGGTGGACTGATTGCAGGCGTCTCGCTCATGTTCACCGCCCTCGGCGAGACGATCTCCGAGCGCGCGGGCGTGCTGAACATCGGTCTCGAGGGGATGATGCTCGTGGGCGCGTACATCGGCTTCGTCGGGGCCTATTACGGCCACTCGTTCTGGGTCGGGTTCGCTGCGGGAATCGCCGGCGGCGCCCTCGCATCTCTCTTCATGGTCGTTCTCTGCGTCCGTCTGGGCCTCGATCAGATCGTGGTCGGAATCGCGATCACGCTGGCGGGGGAGGGGATCACGAGTGTCTTACAGGAGACGCAATTCGGGTCGACCTACCCGCGTCTGGGCGCTCCGCCGACGGTGGCGATCCCTGTCCTCTCCGACATCCCAGTCGTGGGGAAGAGCGTGTTCGACCAGCCGCTGATCGTGTACCTGGGCCTTGCCGCCGTCGGGGCCGTCTCCTGGATCTTCCGGAGGACCAACGCGGGTCTCAACCTGCGCGCGGCGGGCGAGAAGCCGGAGGCACTCGATGCCGCGGGCGTGAGCGTCGTCGCGACGCGGAGCTACGCCGCTCTCTGCACCGGCGCCCTCGCCGGCCTCGGGGGCGCGTACCTCTCGATCGTAGGCGCCGGCACGTTCACACCGTTCATGACCCAGGGACAGGGTTTCATGGCGATCGTGATCGCGATGCTCGCACGCGGCAAGCCGCTTTGGGTGGTCATGGGCTCTTTCCTCTTCGGGATCTCGCTGTCGGTGGCGACCGCACTCCAGCTCGCGGGGATCAACGTCTCCACCGACGTCGTCAACATGCTTCCCTTCATCGCGATCATGGTCGCGCTGGTCGCATTTGCGCGCCGCTCCTACCTTCCGCCGGCGCTCGCGCTTCCTTACATCCGTGGTGCTCGGTAGATGGAGATCTCTACGACCTTCTCGATTCTGTTGCCTGCGGACGAGGCGTATCGCTTTCTCCTCGACCTCGAACAGGTCGCCCCATGCGTTCCGGGCGGCGAGCTCGGGCCCGTTGCGGCGGACGGCACCTACCCGGCGAACGTGACCGTGCGACTGGGGCCGATGCGCCTCGGTTACAGCGGCTCGCTCTGGATTTCGGAGCAGGACGATTCGAGCAGGCGCGCCGTGCTGAGGGCGAAGGCGCGCGAGACCGGCGCGCAGGGCTCGCTCGAGGCGTCGATGACCATGCAGGTGACACCCAATGGAGAGGGGTCGCGCGTCGACGTCCTGACCGAGCTGGCGCTCGCCGGCAGGGCGACCAAGCTGGGGCGCGGGATCGTTGACGACGTCGCGCGGCGCCTGGTCGCGGAAATGGCGGCGTGTCTGGAGCAGCGGCTCGGGGACGAGGGCAAAGGGCGGGAAGCGCAGGCGGCAGCCGCGCCGCAGATCTCGGGAATCAAGCTGATCCTCCGTGTGGTCGCAGAGCGACTCGGGAGGATCGGACGGAAAGGAGACCGATGAACGACCCCGACTTCACGTTGAGTGCAGGACCGGTGACCGCCTCAGCGCGGACGCTCGCCGCGCTCGGCTCGCCGATCACCTATCACTACGACCCGGCGTTCCTCGACTGCTTCCGTCGCACCGAGCGGAAGGTGGCGCAGGTGCTGCAGACGGCTGCGGATGTCGTCCTCATGCAGGGCGAGGCCGTGCTCGGACTCGAGGCGGCCGCACGTGCGCTCGTCCGTCCCGGGACGCCGGTGCTGAACCTCGTGTCCGGTGTCTTCGGCAAGGGCATGGGCTATTGGCTCCGAGACTTCGGTGCCGACGTCCACGAGCTCGAAGTGGCATTCAACGACGCAGTCGATGCCGCCGAGGTCGAACGATTCCTCGAGAGCCACCCGGAGGTCGAGCTCGTCTCGGTCGTCCATTCCGAGACACCTTCGGGGACCCTGAACCCCGTAGCCGAGATCGGGCCGATCGCCAAGGCACACGGTGCGCTGACGCTCGTCGATTGCGTCTCTTCCGTCGGCGGCATTCCGTTCAAGGCGGACGAATGGCAGCTCGACGTCTGCGTTGCCGGGCCGCAGAAGTGCCTCGCTGGGCCACCCGGGATGTCGCTCATGAGCGTGAGCGAGGACGCCTGGGTGCGCATCCGCGAGAACCCGGCGGCCCCGCGCGCGTCGTTCCTGTCCCTGCTCGACTGGAAGGAGCAGTGGCTGGAAGGCGGCAAGTTCCCGTTCACGCCCTCCGTCTCGGACGTGCACGGGGTCGAGGCGGCCTGCGACCAGCTCCTGGAGGAGGGGCTCGACGCCTCGATCGAGCGGCACGAGCTCGCGGCACGTGCCTGCCGCGCCGGTATCCGCGCGCTGGGGCTCGAACTGTGGCCGCGCACCGAGGAGATCACCGCCGCGTGCGTCACCGCTGTCACGGTTCCCGACGGACTGACGGACGTCCAGGTGCGCGGACACGTCCGTGAGAAGTACGGCGTGATGATCTCGGGCGGGCAGGGGGCGGGGAACCTCGTTCGAATCGGCCACATGGGGCCAACCGCGAGGGGGCTCCACCCGGTCGTCGGCGTGGCCGCCCTCGGACGCTCGCTGGCCGACCTCGGTGCGCAGGTGCAGATCGGAGACGGCGTCGAGGCGGCGCTCGAAGTGCTTGCGGGAGCGGCGGCGCCCGTAACGTGACGCTCCCTCCGTTCGCCCTCCATCGACCGCGCTCGCTCGACGAGGCCGAAGACCTTCTCGCGCAGCATGGGGACGAGGCGGTCGTCTACTGCGGCGGTACCGAGCTTCTGCTTCTGATGAAGCTCGGTCTCGCCGCTTATCCGAATCTCGTCGACCTGAAGGGAATCCCGGAGCTCCGCGTGCTCGAGGAGCGCGATGGCCAGCTGTGCGTCGGGGCCGCGGTGACGCACCGCGAACTAGAGTCCTCGCCGTTCGTCCACCGCCTCTTTCCAGCGCTCGCTGACATGGAACGCCGCTTGGCGAACGTTCGCGTCCGGAGTGTGGGCACGCTCGGCGGCAACCTCTGCTTCTCGGACCCGCATTCGGATCCCGCCACCTTCCTGTTAGCTTCCGGAGCCGAGTTCGTCTGTCGGCGCGGCGCCGCCGAACGCACGATTCCAATCGGCGAGTTCGTGCGCGGACCGTACGAGACCGCGCTCGGACCGCACGAGCTTCTCACCGAGATTCGCGTCCCGGTGCCCCCTGCGGGAGCCGCTTTCGTGCACGAGAAATTCGCCGTGCACGAGAGACCGGCGTTGACCGTGTCGTGCTTCTTTCGCGCCGACGAGGGGCAGATTGCGGTGGCACGGATCGCGGTCGGCTCGGTTTCGGCCGCGCCCGGCCGCGTGTTCGAGGCGGAGAACCTGCTCGTCGGTCTTCCCGTTCAATCGGGGGCCGATCAGGCCCGAGTGGCCGGCGAGATCGCGGCGGAGGCGGTGGTGCCGCTCGCCGACCTCAATGGCTCGGTCGAGTACAAGCGGAACCTGGTCCGCGTGTTCGTCAGCAGGTGCTGCCTGACCGCAGTAAAACGTCTCAGCCCGGAGTAGCGTGCCCCCGCGGCCACAATGACGCCATGACACTCGACATCGGCACCGCCCACAACCAGCCGCCGCCGCTCGAGGGCTACGACCTCTTCACGGAGAACCGGCCGCTCGTCGAGGCGCTGCGGCGCGAGGGCGGCGGCGCCTGGGAGGAGCGGGCCTCTGCACTCGGCGTCGAGCTCGGCGGCGAGCCGCTCGAGTGGGGCCGGCTGGCAAACGTCAACCCGCCGCTCCTGCGCAGCCACGACCGCTACGGCGAGCGGCTCGACGAGGTCGAGTTCCACCCCGCGTGGCACTCGCTCATGGCGCTCGGCATCCGCCACGGCCTGCACACCCTCTCGTGGCGCGAGCCGCGGCCGGGAGCCCACGTCGCCCGCGCGGCGATGTTCGTCACGTACTCCCAGGTCGAGCAAGGCTCGGGCTGCCCGATCTCGATGACCCACGCGGCCGTGCCCGCGCTTCGCGCCGAGCCGGAGATCGCCGCCGAGTGGGAGCCTCGCCTCGCCTCACTCTCCTACGAGCCTCGCCTGCTGCCTGCGGCGGAGAAGGAGAGCGCGCTCTGCGGGATGGCGATGACCGAGAAGCAGGGCGGCTCCGACGTGCGCGCGAACGAGTCGGCCGCCCAGCCGCTCGACGGCGACGGCGAGTACCTGCTCACCGGGCACAAGTGGTTTTGCTCGGCGCCGATGTGCGACGCCTTCCTCGTGCTCGCCTACGCGCCGGGCGGGCTCTCCTGCTTCCTGCTCCCGCGCGTGCTCCCCGACGGGAGGCGCAACGACTTCCGCCTCCAGCGGCTGAAGGACAAGCTCGGCAACCGCTCCAACGCTTCCGCCGAGCTCGAGTTCGAGGGCGCCTGGGCGCGGCTCGTCGGCGAGGAGGGCGCCGGCGTTCGGACGATCATCGAGATGGTCAACCACACGCGGCTCGACTGCGTGCTCGGCTCGACCGCGATCTTGCGCCGCGCCGTCGCCGAGGCAACCCATCATGCCTCCCACCGCGTCGCCTTCGGCCGGCTCCTGGTCGAGCAGCCCCTGATGGCGAACGTGCTCGCCGACCTCTGCATTGAGTCGGAGGCCGCGACCGCGACGGCGCTGCGGGTCGCGCGCGCCTACGACGAGGGCGACGCCGCCTTCCGCCGGCTCGCGACCGCGGTCGCCAAGTACTGGGTCTGCAAGCGCGCCCCCGAGCACGTCGCCGAGGCCCTGGAGTGCGTCGGCGGCAACGGCTACGTCGAGGAGTCGGTGCTGCCACGCCTCTACCGCGAGGCGCCGGTCAACTCGATCTGGGAGGGCGCCGGCAACATCCAGTGCCTCGACGTCCTGCGCGCCGCGCGCAAGCAGCCGGAGAGCCTCGACGCCTTCCTCGCCGAGGTTGCGCTGGCCGAGGGTGCCGACCTCCGCCTCGACGCCGCGCTGGCGGAGCTGCGCGGCGAGCTCGCCGACACGGACGACGTCGAGCTGCGCGCCCGCCGGATCGTCGAGCGGCTCGCGACCTGCCTCCAGGGGTCGCTCCTCGTCCGTCACGCTCCGCACGAGGTCGCCCACGCCTTCTGCGCAACCCGCCTAGGCGGCGAGGGTGGCCGCGCCTACGGCACGCTCCCGCGCGGCGTCGACTGCGCCGCGATCGTCGAGCGCCACAGGCCGCGCGCCTAGATCGGCTCGAAGCGGGCCTGGAAGAAGCGCAGGTAGCGCGGCTCGTAGGTCATCTTCAGGCCGCGCGCCTGCTCCCTCGCCCCGTACACCGCCTCGACCGACTCGGCGACGACGTCCATGTGCGCCTGCGTGTAGACCCGGCGCGGGATCGTCAGTCGCGTCAGCTCGAGCTTCGGGTAGTGGTGGCCGCCTGTCTTCGGGTCGCGCCCGGCCGAGACGACGCCCCGCTCCATCGAGCGGATCCCGGAGTCGAGGTAGAGCTCGGCGGCGAGCGTCTGGGCGGGGAAGGCGTCCTGCGGCAGGTGCGGGTAGAAGCGCCGCGCGTCGAGGAAGGTGGCGTGCCCGCCGACCGGCCGCACGAACGGGATGTTCGCCGCCTCGAGCAACTCGGC
>JBGPYI010000210.1:0-3005 GCA_041493175.1 Gaiellaceae bacterium
CAACGACCTCACGATGCGGAATGACAACCGCGGCAAGTGTGTCAAGGGGACCGCGTACACGGTGAAGAACGGCGCCAAGGTGGCGGCCGGTCAGCAGATCGCGTACGTCGGCGACTCGGGCGACGCGAACGGCGGCAGTTCGCACCTGCATTTCGAGGTTCACCCGGGCGGCGGCAAGGCCGTGAGCCCGTATCCGTATCTGCAGAAGGCGTACAAGCTCCTGTTCACGGCCAAGGCAGGCACGCCGTTCGCGCTGACGCTGACCGGCACGGTCGTCTCCGCGACGATCGACCGCATCGTCGTGAACGTGTCGACGTCGCAAGCGTGGCCCTCAGGGCTGACGCTGACGAAGCTGAACCGGACGATCGCCTTGACGGTCCCCGAGGCGACCGTGGTGCAGAGCCTGAGCCCGACCGGGACGTTCCGCGCGGTCGCGAACGTCACGCTCGCCGAGAAGGGCGAGAAGATCGTCGTGTGGACGCAGCCCGCGCCCGCGACGCTCAAGGCGGAGCGCGGCGACGATGACGTGCTCAGCTCGGCGCTGATCCAGCTCGGCTAGCGGCCCACGAACTTGGCCGTGCGCTTCTCGACGAAGGCAGTCAGGCCTTCCTTCGCGTCCTGGCTGGAGAACAGCTCGCCGAACGTCTCGCCCTCGGCGTCGAGGTTCGCAACGTGATCCCCGCCGAGTGCGCGGTTCGCCAGCTCTTTCATCAATCGAAGCGCGATCGGGCTCTTCGTGGCGAGCAACGTCCCCACCTCGCGCGCCTTGTCGAGGACCGGATCGTGCACCGCGTTCACGAGCCCGATGCGCAACGCTTCATCCGCGTCGACGATGCGGCCCGTGAAGATCAGCTCCTTCGCGACGCCAAGACCGCACAGGCGCGCGATGCGCTGGGTGCCGCCCCAGCCGGGGATGATTCCGAGGTTCACTTCGGGCTGACCGAGCTTCGCGCCGCTCGCCGCGTAGCGGATGTCGCACGCGACCGCGAGCTCGCAACCGCCGCCGAGCGCGAAGCCGTTGATCGCCGCAATGGTCGGCTTGGGCATCGTCTCGAGCAGGCGTCCGGTCTCATGCCCGAGCGCTCCCCACTCCTTCGCCTGGTCGACGTCAAGGCCGCTCATGTACTTGATGTCGGCGCCCGCGACGAACGCCTTCTCGCCGGCGCCGGTCAGGATCACGACGCGCGCCGCGTCATCGTCCGCGAGCTCGCGCAGACGGTCGCGCAGCTCGGTGAGCGTCGCGCCATCGAGTGCGTTCATCGCTTCCTGGCGGTCGATCGTCACGATCGCGACCGCCTCTTCCCGCTCGACTCGGATCAAACGGGAACTTTGCCCTTGAGGAAGTCGATGATCTCCGTCGTCGGCGCGCCTGGGGTGAAGACTTCGGCCACGCCGCGCTGCTTCAGCTCGTCGGAGTCCTCTTTCGGGATCGTCCCGCCGACCACCACGAGCACGTCCTCCGCGCCGTTCTCCTTCAGCCCGTCGAGGATCCGCGGGACGAGCGTCATGTGCGCACCCGAGAGGATGGAGATGCCGACCGCATCGGCGTCCTCTTGAATCGCCGTCTCGACGATCTGCTCGGGAGTCTGGTGGAGGCCCGTGTAGATCACCTCCATACCGGCATCGCGCAGCGCACGCGCGATGATCTTCGCGCCGCGATCGTGTCCGTCGAGGCCGGGTTTTGCGATCACGACTCGGATCTTTCTCGCCACGTCCTGCAGTTTACGGCCCTCTCGGAGTCAGCCCTCGAC
Organism: Gaiellaceae bacterium; assembly: GCA_041493175.1. Lineage (GTDB taxonomy): Bacteria > Actinomycetota > Thermoleophilia > Gaiellales > Gaiellaceae > 3-1-20CM-4-69-9. The sequence goes on from JBGPYI010000210.1 coordinate 1,752, forward strand.
TCGGACAAACGCCAGCGTCCATTCGGCGCTCTCCTCGAGGTGCCCCTGCTCGGGCGAGCCGTAGACCTTGCGCTGATTCCGCGACGCGCGCAGGTTGATCCGGGCGAGGCGTTGCTCCATCAACGCCTCTCTGGGCAGGCGCAGGAGATTCAGCGGCGGGCCCAGCGGCCGACGCCGGACGTCTGCCGGCTCAGGCGGGCAACCGGCGGTTGCGAGGTGGACGTTGGCGATTCCGTTCAGCACGACGACGCCCGGCCGCGGGCTCACGGCATGCACGCTCGCCCCGATGAACGCGCGCTTGGTCTGCGCGCAGTCCGCGGTCTGGCCGGTGCCGAGATCTCCGCAGACCTCCTCCGTCGTGTTGGCGCCCCCCAGGGTCACGGTCCCCACGATTCCCCGCACGTCCACGGGGAGAACGCGGCCGCCCGCAATCCGGACGATGACGGGCGCTCTCGTGCGGAAGCTCTCGGTCCTGATCCCCTCCGAGGTCTCCGTCCGACGGCAGTCGCCGCTCTCCACGGGAGCGGCAGTGAAGGACCACTCCTGGTGCGCGGTGCCGACGATCGTGAGCCGAAACAGGGTCGGCGCCGCCGCCGCCGAGGCATGCGCAGCCACGACGCACGCAACGCCGAGTAGGCCTAGAAGACCGAGCTTTCGCCGCAGACACCCCAACCGCGCCCAAAGCGTCGCACATTCTGGGGCGGAGTCATAGGCCGCGACTTTCTAGAAGACGGGAGTCTCGCGCCACACGCCCCAGACTTCTCTTAGCGCGTCGCACATCTCGCCCATCGTCACGTACGCCTTCGAGGCGTCGACGATCAGCGGCATCAGGTTCCGGTCCTCGTGCGCGGCGTCCTCTGTCAGCCGCGCGAGCGCCGACTCGACTGCCGCTGAGTCGCGGCCGGCCCGCAGCGTCTGCACGCGACCGATCTGCTCGCCCTCGAGGGCAGGGTCGATCTTCAGGATCTCGAGCGGCTCCTCGTCCTCGTGCTGGTACCGGTTGACGCCGACGATGATTCGCTGCTTCTGCTCGACCTCGTGCTGGTAGCGGAACGAAGCCTCCGCGATCTCGCGCTGGAAGAAGTTCTCCTTGATCGCCGGGATGACGCCGCCGAGCTTGCGGATCCGGTCGAAGTACTCGTACGCCTCGGCCTCGAGGCGGTTCGTCAGCTCTTCGACGTAGTAGGACCCACCCAGCGGATCGATCGTGTTCACGACGCCCGTCTCGTGCGCGATCACCTGCTGCGTGCGCAG
>JBGPYI010000089.1:0-8312 GCA_041493175.1 Gaiellaceae bacterium
CGCCCCGCCCGGAATTCCGAAGACGACGTCGACCCCCTCCGCCTCCAGCGAGCGGAGCAGGGCATCGGCACCGTTCATCCGCATGCCTCCTCCCGGTGAAACTCGGCATTGGCCGCAGCGACCGGAAGCTGCGAGAGCACGAGGTCGGCGTGTCCGCGGGTGGAGGGACGGCGGGCATCGTCGCCGCCCGCGAGGCCGACGGCCCCGGAGAGTGTCGCGGCGCCGCTGCGCTCGCCGAGTCCCTCCGCGAGCATGAGGGCGGCCGCGAGCAGCATCGAGCTCGGGTCGGCGACCCCGTGGCCGGCGAGTGTGTCGGCGACGCCGTGCGCAGGACCGAAGATGCTCGGTGCGGTCGGAGCCAGCCGTCCCCAGGCGGCCGTCCGTCCGTCGGCGAGGCTCGCGGCGACCTCGACCGCCGTGCGGGAGAGCTCGGGCGTGCAGACGACGACGTCGAAGCGCTCAGGCGTGAAGATGAGCGCGCGCATCGCGTCTCGCGGTTTGAGCCGCTCGACCTGCAGCCCGTCATGCCGCTGCTCGAGGCGCTCGGCTTCGGCCTCCCAGCCCTCGTCGACGCCGACGAGCGTTATCCGGCCCCGGCTCTCGCACGCGAGCGAGAAGGCCCGTTCGAGCGTCCACTCCCATGCGTCCACGCCGAGCGGCGCGAGGATCGAGAGCTCGGCGCGCCCGTCGAACCGGACGCGGACGATCGAGGTGCGGAGATCGAGATCGGCCTCGAGCGCCGTCAGCGCGGCGTCGCTCTTCGCGGCGACCAGCACCGCGTCGGCGCCGAGCAGTGCGCTCCGCGACGAGAGCGGAAACGAGCGGCCGAAGCGCGTCAATGCGTCGGCTCCGAACGGGACGTGTCGCTCGTCGACGTCGAATCCGTGCTGGAGTGAGACGGCGGTGAGAGCGCGGCTCGCTTCGGCCATCATCTCCGGACCGATCCCGTGCCGCGCCAGGCAGACGACGGTATACGCGCGGCGGCTCACGCTGCGGTCTCCTCTACGAACAGTTCGTCGAGTGACACATGCTGGCCAGTATCGGCAAGTGCCTTGAACCGCATGAACGCCCTCGTGAGCCGCTCGTCGTCGAGGTGCAGGCCGGCCTCCGCGCAGGCACGTGCAAACGCGTGCCGCCCGGAGTGCTTTCCAAGCGGAAGGGTCATCGCGAGGCCGAGCTCCTTCGGCTCGATGATCTGGTAGGTCGTCGTGTCCTTCAGCAGGCCGTCCTGATGGATGCCGGCCTCGTGTGCGAACGCGTTCGCCCCGACGATGGCCTTGTTCGGCGGGACGGCGTAGCCGGTCAACCTCCCGACCAGCGCGGAGGATGCGCCGATCTCCGTGGGGTCGATACCGGTCTCGACACCGAGTTTGTCGTGGCGCACGCGCAGGGCCATGACGATCTCCTCGAGTGCGGCGTTCCCCGCGCGCTCGCCGATCCCGTTCACGGTGCACTCGACCTGCCCGACCCCTGCCTCGACGGCCGCGAGCGAATTCGCCACCGCGAGGCCGAGGTCGTCGTGGCAGTGCGCCGAGACCGTGACGCGCTCGAGCTCGGGGCAAAGACGCCTGACTTCGTCGAAGAACCCGGCGTACTCGTTCGGGAGTGCGAAGCCGACCGTATCGGGGAGATTCACCACGTCCGCCCCGGCGGCGATCACCTCGCGGCAGACGCGCGCGACGAACGACGGGTCGGAACGCGTCGCGTCCTCGCAGGAGAACTCGATCTCGTCGACGCGGGCGCGCGCGTACGCGACGGCCCATGCGGCCTGTGCGGCGACCTCGTCGGGGGTGAGCCGCAACTTCTTCTGCATGTGGATCGGGCTCGTCGCGAGGAAGATGTGCAGGCGCTACCGGCGCGCCTCCCGCAGCGCGTCGGCGCCTGCATCGAGGTCCTCACGCCGCGTGCGGCAGAGCGTGGCGACCGTTGCGTGGCGGGCGACCTCGGCGACGGCGCGGACGCCTTCGAAGTCGCCGGGAGAGGCGGCTGCGAAGCCGGCCTCGATCACGTCGACGCCGAGCCGCTCGAGCTGCTCCGCGATCTCTGCCTTCTCCTCTGGCTGCAGCGCGATGCCCGGCGATTGCTCGCCGTCCCGAAGCGTCGTGTCGAAGATCTGGATCCTGCGCGAACTCACTACAACCTCCTGTCAGGGCACGCTGAGGGCGTACCGGTGGCGTCAACGGTGGGTGTATGCGCCCTGCGGCGCGTGGTTCGCATTCCCCCCTAGAGGGGGAGAATCGAGAGGATGAGCACGATCGACCGGGACCGAGTGGTCCGGGTCTGAAGCGTGCGGGCAGTCGTGATCATCCTCATCGTTGTCGGCAGTGTGGCGGATTACCTTTACCCTGTCAATAACGGCGCATGAGCTCGGCGACGCGGAACGCCAGATCGAGGGATTGGCGTGCGTTCAGCCTCGGGTCGCAGAGCGTCATGTAACGCAGGTTCAGGTCCTCTTCCAGCACCTCTTCGGAGCCGCCGAGGCATTCGGTCACGTCCTCGCCTGTGAATTCGAGATGGACCCCGCCCGGCCAGGTCCCCTCTTGCCGGTGCGCAGCGAAGAAGCCCTCGATCTCTCCCATCATCGCGTCGAGGTGACGCGTCTTGAGCCCCGAGTCCGTCGTGAAGACGTTTGCGTGCATCGGATCGCAAACCCAGACGACCGGATGCCCGGCCTCGCGAACGGCTCGCAGGTGCGGGGGCAACAGCTCGAAGACGCGATCGGCCCCCATCCGGGCGATGAGCGTGAGTCGCCCCGGAATCCGCTCCGGATTTAGCCGCTCACAGAGGAGGAGCACGTCCTCGGGCGAGGCGTCGGGCCCGATCTTGCAGCCGATCGGGTTGTGCACGCCGGAGAAGAACTCGCCGTGGGCTCCGTCCGGCTGCCGCGTGCGCTCGCCGATCCAGAGCATGTGCGCCGAGCAGTCGTACCACTCGCCGGTGAGCGAGTCGCGCCGCGTCAGAGCCTCCTCGTAGTCGAGGACCAACCCTTCGTGGCTCGTCCAGAAGTCGATCTGGTGGAGCTGGGGCGCGGACGTCAGGTCGATCCCACAGGCCTCCATGAAGCGCAGAGCTCGCTCGATCTCGGAGGCGATCTCTTCGTAACGTTGGCCCTCGGGCGATTTCGCGACGAACTCCTGGTTCCAGGCGTGCACCTGCTTGAGGTCTGCGAAACCGCCCTTGGTGAACGCACGCAACAGGTTGAGCGTGGCCGCGGACTGGTGGTAGACCTGCAGCATCCGCTCGGCATCGGGAACGCGCGCCTCGAGTGTCTGCGCTTCATCGTGGACCATGTGTCCTCGAAAGGACGTGAGCTCCACTCCGTCCACGCTTTCCGTCGGCGAGGAGCGTGCTTTTGCGAATTGACCGGCGATTCGCCCGACCTTGACGACCGGAAGCATCCCGCCGTAGGTCAGCACTGCCGCCATCTGCAGCAGGATCTTGAGCTTGTCGCGAATGAGCGGCGCCGAAAACTCGTGGAATGACTCGGCGCAATCCCCGGCCTGGAGCACGAACGCGCGCCCGGCCGCAACCTCGGCGAGCGCGTCGCGGAGCTGCCGGGCCTCGCCGGCGAAGACGAGCGGCGGGAGCCCCGCGAGGCGGGAGCGGGCAGCTTCCGCTCTTTCGGAGTCCGGCCACTCGGGTTGATGGAGCGCGGGGTACGCGCGCCAGGACGAGGGCGACCACTCTGCCGGCCTGCGCGACGTCGCCGTACCACTGTCGTGCGTTCGCTCGCTCATCGCTGAAGTCTAGAGACGAGAATGTGCCCTGAAACGCCAAGTCCTGCGAACCCGAGGGCCCACAGGACTTGACAAAGCCACTCTTTCACGCGCGGCGGCGCATTGCAAGCGAAAGCCCTTTCCGGACTCGAACCGGGGCCCTTCGAAAATCGGTGGCTCGGATGACGGGATCCGCACTTGGGCGGCCCCGACCCCGGGGCGCTATTTGACGACGACGATCAACGCCAGCGTGTTCGCCTCCCCGAGCGTCACCAGCCCGCGCTCCTCTGGGGTCTGGACGTTCGTCGCCGTCAAGCGGTAGATGCCGGCCTTGCGGAAGACGATCACCCGCGAGGCGCCGGCGAAAGTGCGCGGCTTCCCGAGCGCCAGCTTCGGGCCCCGCGTCTGGGCGTAGTCGAAGTCCATCGGGCAGTCCGACCGGATGACCACTCGCGTCCCGCGAACGACCATGATCTTCGCCGACGCACCGATCGTCCTCGTCGACGTACGCCACACGTGACAGTGCCGAACCACGTGGGAGATTGTCAGCCGGACGGTCGGCGAGACCGCCGCGGCACCGGCGGGCGTGGCGACTGACAGCGCGGCCGCCAACATGACGAGCCGGAGGTGACTACGCGTCAGCGAGGGCCTCCAAACGGAGCGGGACGGAGCGGTCGAGCCGTGTCGGCAGCCACCAGTTCCACCGGCCCATGATCGCCATCAGCGCGGGAACGAGCAACGCCCGCACCAGCGTCGCATCGATCAGGACCGCGAGTGCGAGCCCGAGGCCGAACTGCTGCAGTCCCGGAACGCTGCCCACGACGAAGCCCGCGAACGAGGCCGCCATCACCAGCGCGGCGGCCGTGATCAGGCGTCCGGTGCGCTCGAGACCGAGGGCGACTGCGCCGACGTTGTCGTGGCCGCTGTCCCACGCCTCGCGCATCCTCGAGACGAGGAAGACCTCGTAGTCCATCGAGAGGCCGAACAGCGTCGCGAACAGGAAGATCGGGATCCAGCCCTCGATCTGCGGCGAGCGATGGAGGCCGAGCAGATGCGCGCCGACGCCGTAGCGGAAGACGGCGACGAGCAGCCCGTAGCTCGCCGCCACCGAGAGCAGGTTCAGGAGCACGGCTTTCAGAGGCAGCAGCAGCGACCGAAAGGCCCGTGCCAGCACGAGGTAGGTGAAGGTCAGCGCGGCCAAGACGAGCCACGGGAAGTAGGCATAGGAGCGGGCGAGAAAGTCGACGCCCTGTGGCGCGGCGCCTCCGGCGTAGACGTGGGTCGCCGTGGGAAAGCTGGAGGCCGGGACCAGGTGATGGCGCAGTCGATCGACGAGCTGCTGAGAGGGCGGCTCCCCGAATTCGTGCCGTCCGATGACTATGACGCGCGCGTAGCGGCCGCTGTGCGAGACGTATGGGTCGTCCGCTCCCATGGCGACGACGTAGACCTCGGGGTCGTGGAACAGCCTGTCGGTGAGCCGGGCGACCGCGGCGTGTACGGCCGGCCGGCGCGCCGCACCGGCGCTCCCGGCGTCGACCACAATCTCGGTCGGCGTCAGCGCGCCGGGTCCGAAGCCGTTGCGCAGCACGACGAGCCCCTGTGTCGCCGCCATGGACCGCGGCAGGCTGGAGAGGGAGCCGGGACTGAGCCGAAGGAAAAGGATTGGCGCTGCCGCGGCGAGTAGCAGCGCGGTCGTCGGCACGAGGACGGCCAGCGGGCGGCGCATAATCGCGCGTGCCAGGGCGGCCCACGGCTCGCGGCGGCGGCGCGGCTGGCGCCTCGGCAAGAACCGCGACAGGCGCCAACCTGTGAGGGCGCGACGGCCACAGAACGAGAGGAGCGCCGGCTGCAGCGTCAGCGCGGCGGCGATCGAGACGAGCGGAATCAGCAGCCCTGCCAGACCCATCGTGCGGATGAAGGGCACGGGAACGAAGAGGAGCAGGGCCAGTCCGATCGCGACCGCCAGGCCCGAGAAAACGACCGCGCGGCCGGCCCCCGCCATCGTTCGCACGAGCGCCTCCTCGCGGCCCCGCCTCTGCTCGAGCTCCTCGCGGTAACGGCAGACGACCAGCAGCGAGTAGTCGACGGCGAGCCCGAGGCCGACGAGCTCGACGAGGTTGGTCGCGTAGGGAGTGATCGCGACTAGCCGGGTGGCGCCGTAGAGCACGGACAGGGTGCCGGCGATCGTGCAGGCGGCGAAGAGGAATGGGATGGCGAGAGCCAGCGAGAGCCCGAGCACGACCGCGAGCACCAGCAGGGCTAGCGGGAGCGCCAGGGCCTCCCCACGACGGAGATCGGAGGCGAGCCGCGGATCGAGGTCGTGCTGGATGGCCGGCTGCCCGCTGACGAGCGCCGTCGGGCCGTCACGGCTCTGAAGAGCGCGGCGCAGCGGCTCCGTGTAGCCCTTCGCCTGCTGGAGGCCGAGTCTCGTCTCGAGCTCGCCGTAGACGACGCCGCCGCTGACGCGGAAGCTGCCGAGGCGACCGCCGGGGAGGACGCGCGCGCCGCGCTCGAGCCGCCGGCGGAGGCGGCCCTGCAATTGCTTGTCGGAGGAGTGGCGGACGTGGAAGACGACGGTGAAGGTCCCCTCCGGGCGCTCGCCGAAGTCGCGGACGAGAGCTGCTTCCGCCCGCGCCGAATCCGTTCCCGGCACCGCGAACGAGGTGGCGAGGTGCGAGGGCAAGAGCAGCGAGGCGTAGACCCCGCCCGCGAGCACGGCGAGCCAGCAGGCGAGGACCGGCCACCGGAAGCGCAGGACGAGCAGCGTCCAGCGCTCGAACGGCCGCGGCGGGGAAGAGGAGTGGGCCGCGGCAACACCCCGGCGGCCGCGGCCCACTAAACGCCGTGGGGAGAAGGTGAAGAGCACCAGTTCATCTTCTCGTCGGCGCCCCTCCGTCGGAGAAGGGGTGTCCCCCCTTCCCCGACGGAGATCGCTATTTGACGACCTCGATTGCGAGGCGGATGGCCGGCAGCTGGTAGCCGAGGGCCAGACCCGGAACGTCCCGCGCGTACGTCAGGACCGGGACCATGCCGTACGGCGTGTTCGCGTACGACGGCTGCTGCGTGTACAGGAGCGGGTACATGTCGATCAGGTGGGTTCCGGGCAAACCTGTGGCGACCAGGTTGAGGACGACGTCGCCGTTGCTGTTGAACCCGCAGCCGTAGCCGACGTAGCTGTTGTCGTAGTCGACCGCGATCGTGTTGTCGAGCTGGGTCCAGCCGACGCCCTTGAGGTGGACGGTGAACCGCTGGCCGGCCTTCAGCCTGAGCGACGAGATGCCGACGACGCTCCGCTTGACGAAGTACGGCACCTGCGCCTTCACCTTGCCGCCCTGCAGGAGCTGGATCACATGCCAGCCGCCGAGCCCGTCCGGAACCGACACCGTGCTCGTCAGCGATCCGTTGGCGGACGCGATCCCCGTACCGAGCGGCACGGAGACGAAGCTCCAGCACGTGCCGGTGCAGTTGACGCGGTTCCCGACGACCGTCGACCAGACGAGGTCGACCCCGGCGCCCGGCGTCAGGCCGGAGGCGGAGACGTTGACCTTCGAGAGGACGGGTCCCGCGGTCGAGCTGAGTCCGGCGGTCGCCGTGCCCCCGGCGGCGAGGCCGGTTGCAGACAGCGTCGTCCGGGCGTCCAGCGTCGGCACCACGGAGACGGGCCAGTCGAGCCGCTGAGGCGGCAGGCCCGCGTCCTTCGTGACGGTGAAGCTGAACCGATCCCCGACCGCCCATGGGATCGGGGACTGCGGGATGTTCAGGTAGTTGACGCTGATCGCGTCGGCGACGACGACGGTGTGACGGCCGACCGGCCCGGAGGCGCGGAACTTCACCGTCGCGACGCCGCGGGTCCAGTTGGCCATCATTGCGCCGACGTAGCCGTTGTCGTAGTACAGCGCCGCGCCGCCCTCGTAGAGCGACGAGCCGAGGCCGGAGTAGGTGAGCGTGATCATCGTGCCCACCGGCCCCTTCCTCGGGGTCATCGTGGCCGACCGGGCGATCAGGAAGCCGCCCTTCGCGACCTGGACGCCGTCGACGACGGCGTAGAGGTCGTGGATGCCGCCGAAGTCCTTCGGCGCCGCCAGCTTGAGCGAGAACGCTCCGTTGGCGTCGGTCTTCGTGGCGGCGATCACCACGGCCACCTTGTCGGACTTCCGGCCGAGGTAGTCGACGCTGTCAGGCCGCGGGTCGACGACCCAGGTGACTTTCGCGGTGTTCCAGACGATCGTCACGTCTTTCTGCGCCGGCAGGCCGACGCCCGAAAGCGTGTACGGCGTGCCGGGTACGCCGATGTCCGGTTTCGCCTTCAGGATGGTCATGTTCTGCGCCGGCTGTGCGGCCGGGGCCACGGGCCCGGGCAGCGCCGCGACGCCGGGAATAGCAGGCGGCGTCAACGCCCTCGGCTCGGCGGTGGCGTATGCCGGCAGGAGGAGCGCTCCTGCCAGGACCACCCCGACGAGTGCGCACCTGCGTGTGCAGGAGCGCTCGTTGTGACTGCTGGTGCTCATTTGAACCGTCTCCGTTTCGTTTTGCGGGGTGATTGGTTTGCGGGGTGATTGGCTACGGGATGATCGTGATCAGGTAGTCGAACGTTCC
>JBGPYI010000149.1:0-6009 GCA_041493175.1 Gaiellaceae bacterium
GAGGGCGACGTGCTGGTCGGAATCGTCACCCGCCACGATCTCGTACGCGCCTTTGCACGGTCGGACGAGGAGATCTGGCAGGAGATAGAGGCCGACCCGCTCATCCGTTCATATTGGCCTAGCCCCAGCGCAGACGACGTCGACGTCGCGCATGGCGAAGTGACGCTGAGCGGGAAGGTCGATTCAAGAGAGCACGCACGACTGATCGAGGCGTTCGTCGACCGCGTTCCAGGCGTCCTCGGCGTTACCTCTCGACTGGACTGGGAGCACGCGCGATGAACACGAATGGCACACAATCAAGACCAATCCTGGTCGCCGAGGGTGTCCGGAAGGTCTACCGTTCGGGTGCCGACTCGGTCGTGGCCTTGCATGGCCTCGACCTCGTCGTGCCGCAGGGGGAGTTCCTCGCTGTCATGGGCCCGTCGGGCTCCGGGAAGACGACACTCCTCAACTGCGTCTCCGGCCTCGACGACATCGACGACGGCCGCGTCTTCGTCGACGAGCTCAGCATCCACGAGCTCTCCGACAAAGCGCGGACGAAGCACCGCGCCAAGGAGATGGGCTTCATTTTCCAGGCCTTCAACCTGATCCCGGTCTTCACCGCCACGGAGAACGTCGAGCTGCCGCTTCTCCTCGCCGGTGTGCGCGAGCACGATGCCCGCATCCGTGCGCGCGAGACGCTCACGCGCGTCGGGCTCGGCCACAGGCTCGACCGGCGCCCGATGGAGCTCTCCGGCGGCGAGCAGCAACGCGTCGCGGTCGCACGTGCGCTCGCGGGGAAGCCGCGCATCGTGTGGGCCGACGAGCCCACGGGGAACCTCGACTCCGAAATGGCCGAGGCCGTCATGGCGATGCTCGGCGAGCTCCACGCTGAAGGGCTCAGCATCATCCTCGTCACGCACGATCCGGCAATCGCGGCGCACGCCGACCGGCTGATCACGGTGCGTGACGGCCGGCTGGTCCGCGACGAACCGCTCAGCACGCCAACGAAGGAGGCGAGGGAGCTGGTCCTGCGATGAGAGTTCCCGTTCTCGTCTCGTTCGTGATCTCGCTTCCGTTCCTCTACATCCTCGCCCGACGCCCGATCCTCCGTCGCCTCGCGCTGCGGAACGCCGTTAGGCGCCCGCGCGAGGCGCTGCTCGTCGTGCTCGGCTCGCTGCTGGGCGCGGCCATCATCACGGGGTCCGCAGTCGTCGGCGACACGATGGACTCGTCGATCCGCCAGGTGGCGCGGCAGCATCTCGGGCCGATCGACGAGCTCGTCCTTGCGCGCGATGCGCCGGAATGGCGCTCGCTGTCCGGCCGGCTCCGCTCGCTGCCGCCCGCCAAGGTCGACGGCGTCCTGCAGCTCGCGACGTTCGACGCTGCCACCACCGCCGGTCGCGGCGAGACGCTCCGGAGCGTCCCGAATTCCCGGGTCGTCGCGGTCGATTTCGAGTCCGCTCGCGCTTTCGGCGGCGACCCCGCTTCCACCGGGATCCGGGGCATGACACCCGAGGCCGGCCGTGCCGCCATCACGACGGACCTCGCGCGTGGTCTCAATGTCGGGCCCGGAGCGCAGATCGACGTCTATGCGTACGGCCGGCCGCGAACGGTGACCGTTGATCGCATCCTCCCCCGCACGGGCGTCGCCGGCTTCTCGTTGGGCAACCAGCAGGAGGCGCGGAACGTGCTCGTCTCTCCGGTGACGTTCACCTCGATGCTGCGAGGAGGGACTGCGGGCGGCGCGCCGCCGGCCTGGATCGTGGCCGTCTCGAACCGCGGCGGCGTCGAGAGTGGGGCCGCGCTGAGCGACCAGGTCAAGATCGCCATCGAGCAGGCTGCCGGCGGTCTCGATCCGCAGGTCACGCCGATCAAGCAACAGGTTCTCGCCGTGGCCGACCAGGTCGGCAAGGGCTTCAAGCAGATGTTCACGGCGATGGGCAGCTTCGGCGTTCTCGCCGGCCTCCTCCTGTTGATCAATCTGTTCGTGATGCTCGCAGCCGAGCGAAAGTCGGAGCTCGGGATGGCGCGCGCGGTGGGGATGAGGCGCAGCGCGCTCGTGGGCGCATTCGCGACCGAAGGCTTTCTCTACGCGCTTGCAGCCTCGTTGCTGGGCACGGTCGTCGGGATCGGCCTGGGTCGTGTCCTCGTTTCACTCTCGCAGAGTGCGTTCAGCTCCGAGCACAACCAATTCGATCTGTACTTCACCGTCAAGACCGCGAGCCTTGGCCAGGCCTTCATGGTGTCGTTCGCAGTGGCCGTGCTCACGATCGTCACGATGAGCGCTCGGGTCAGCCGGCTGAACATCATCCGGGCCATACGCGACATCGCTGAGCCACCGCCGCGGCGGAAGCGCCGCTGGTTGTTCGTCGGAGCTGCGGCCGCGCTCGTCGGTGCAGCGTGGACCGTCACGGCGATGCCGTCGAACGAGCCGTTCGGCTTGCTCCTCGGCCCGACGCTGCTCCTCGCCGGGCTTGCGCCGGCGCTCGGTCGAATCGCGCCCGCGCGCACCGCGTCTTCCGTCATCGCAGCTCTCGCCGTGACCTGGGGAGCAGTCGTGTTCGCGGTGTTCCCGAAATCGGCGGAGGGCGCCTCGATAATGATGTACGTCGTACAGGGAATCGTCATGACGGCTGGAGGCGTTGCGCTGGCGACGCTCCAGATGGACCGGATCGGCAGCGCCGTGCGCCGGTTCGGCGGACGGGCGCTTGCTCTGCGCCTCGGCCTCGCCTATCCACTCGCGCGCCGTTCCCGGACCGGTCTGACCGTTGCGATGTACGCGCTCGTCGTCTTCATCCTGACCTTCATCACGTCGATCTCCTACATGATCGATCGGCAGGTCAGCACGGCCAGCGCGAACGTTTCCGGCGGTGCGCAGGTCTACGTCAAGTCGAGCGACGCTAACCCGATCGGCATCGCGGACCTCTCACGTACTCCCGGCGTGCAGATGATTGCACCCCTCTCGCAAGTCGATGCGAGCTTCGCCGTTCGCGGCTCAGCGGACGAGCATCTTTGGCCCTTGACGGCCTTCGACGAGAGCCTGATCCGGATGCACCCGCCGAAGCTCCAGGATCGTGGGCGGTACGTCAGCGACCTCGTGGCCTGGTGGGCGGTTCTGAGCGATCCCGATCTGATCGTCGCCGACCCGGCCTTCTTGCAGGGCGCGGGCGGGCCGCCCAACTTCGTAGTGAAGATCGGCGATCAACTGACGGTGACGGATCCAATCTCCGGCGCGTCGCGAAAGGTGGCCGTGGCCGCCATCAGCTCCCCGGACTACTTCATCAACAACGGCATGCTCTACGGCTGGGACGGGGCGCATCTGCTGTTTGGCGATCATCTCGTGTCCAGCCGCACCTACCTGACACTCGCGCCCGGTACGAACGTCGACGCGTTCGCGTCGCGTCTTCAGACCCAGTTCATCAGCAACGGGACGGAGGCGTTCTCGATCGCGACACTCATGGACGAGGCGTTCACGATGACGCACCAGATCTTCCAGCTCTTCGAGGGCTACCTCGCGATGGGGCTGCTGGTCGGAATCGCCGGCATCGCGGTGGTAATGGTGCGCGCCGTCCGCGAGCGTCGCCGTCAGATCGGGACGCTCCGCGCGCTGGGCTTTCCCGCGCAGTCCGTGGGCCGGAGTTTCGCGATCGAAGCGGGATACGTTGCGCTGCAAGGTACGGTGATCGGAGCGCTACTAGCGCTGCTGACGCTCTACACGATCATCGCTCGCTCCGACGCAATGGGCGATCTGCAGTTCGCGGTCCCCATCGTGCAACTCAGCGTGTTGCTCGTCGCCACTGTGGCGGCATCGCTGCTCGCCACGGTCGCACCCGCGCTGTCCGCGACTCGAATCCGTCCGGCTGTCGCCCTGAGGATGACCGACTGATGACCAGGCGCACGAGCTTCGCCGCAGACGAGGCGCACCGCTGGCTGAAACTCCGTGGAAGTCCGCAATCCTGATCGGCGTTCCGACGGATGCCGCTTCGCTCGACGCTTTCTAGCCTGAGGAGGCCAACCGAGCGAAGGAGACGATCTAACCATGTCAGCGACAATCGAGCGTCCACCGGCCGTGTCGAAGAGCGACAACGGCGGGTACTGGGCGGCGCTCGCGCTGGTACTCGGCCTGCTCGTTCCCGTGCTCGGCTTCGTCGCGATCTGGATGGGCTTCTCCGCTCACGACGCCCGGAACGACGCCAACAAAGCGGCGAAGGCGGTGTCCAGCGGTTCCGCAACGCCCGGGATGAACACCTCCGGTGGAGGCGACCTCCAAAGCTTCGCCGGTCAGGGCCCGGCCAACGCGGACGCGCTCGCGAAGAAGCACGTTGCGATGGACGCGACGTTGCCGCCCGCTCCGTTGGGGCCTGTGGCCCGCGTCAAGCTCGTGCTCGTTGACAAGACCGTCGAGATCGCTCCCGGCGTGAAGTACAGCGCCTGGGCCTTCAGCGGTGGGGCGCCGGCGCCGTTCATCCACGTCCGCCAGGGTCAGAAGGTCGAGTTGACGCTGACGAACAAGGGCGTGATTCCACACTCCGTCGACTTCCACGCCGCGCGCATCGCGCCGAACGTCGCGTTCAAAGACGTGCAGCCGGGCGGCTCGATCCACTACTCGTTCGTTGCGAACGACGCCGGAGTGTTCATGTTCCACTGCGGAACGAAGCCGGTGCTCGCGCACATCGCGAACGGGATGTACGGAGCAATCATCGTCGAGCCGCGCAAACCGCTGCCGCACGCGGACAAGAACTACGTCCTGGTTGCGAGCGAGTGGTACCTGAGCTCAGCGGGGTTCCCGAAGCCGGCGGGCCTGGACATGGCGAAGGCGCAGCGGCAGGAGCCGGACTGGGTTGCTTGGAACGGCTACGCCGGCCAGTACGTGACGCATCCGTTGACTGCTGACCCCGGTGAAACTGTGCGCTTCTGGGTCGTCGACGCCGGGCCCAGCTTCGATACGGCCTTCCACGTCGTCGGCACGATCCTGAACCGCGCCTGGGTCAACGCCGACATCACCCAGTTCCAGCGGAACGTGCAGACGGCCCTGGTCCCGGCCGGCGGCGGCGGCGTGTTCGACGTCAAGATCGATCAGCCGGGCCTCTACCCGTTCGTCAATCATTCCTTTGCAAGTGTCGACCTCGGCCAGGTCGGTCTTCTGAACGTCGGCAACGTCAAGGGAACGAGCTCCCACTAGCACTCAGGCAGAGGGTTGGCGGCGCTCAGGTCGTGATCGTGACAGGCACGCCGGGGCCGATGCGGATAACGAGCCAGCGCATCGCGGCGTTGGCGAGGCGTACGCAGCCGTGGGAGGCCGCGCTGCCGAGCACGCCGCCGACGTTCCGCAGTCCGTGCAGGGCGATCTGGCCGGGGCCGCCGGCGAACTCCTGGAAAACGTTGGAGCGGGCGCTCAATGCGATTGCGAACGGCGCGCCTACGTCGCCTGCCCGCAGCTGGATGACTTCTTCGACGAAGAACTCACCCTGCGGTGTCGGCGTCGTGGGCTTGCCCACGATTGCCTTGAAGACTCGCACCGAGCGGCCCTGCCGGTAGACGGTCACGCGGCGCGCGGAGGTGTCGACGACGATGTGCCAGCTCGTGACCGCGGCCCGGGTTGCTCGCAGCCTGATCCACCCTGTGTGTCCGTTCGGTCGTCCCGGGAGCAGAACGTGCAACCAGCCGGCCCCGTCGGCACCGTCTGTGTGCCCGAGGACCGGGAGCACGGTCCGTTCCTCGGTGATCGGTCGCTTCGCGCGTACCAGTTCCAGCGCCGCAGAGCTCTCGTCGGGCGCCGACATCGCCGCGTGCGAGCCGAGCAGAATTGCCAGCGCCTGATGGGGCTGCACGACGACGTTGCTGCTGCCGCCCTGCGCCGCAGTGGCCGGCCCCGTCGACACCGCGACGAGCATGACCAGGGCCGCGGCGCGGACCGACAGGGTCGAGGCGGGGGCGGACGGCACTGCCGTCCGTCCCCGGTGCCTCAGCGCTCGCATGGCGCTCGACGCCGCTTAGCCGGTAAACCCGACGTGCCGGCGGGCCGGC
>JBGPYI010000056.1:0-10269 GCA_041493175.1 Gaiellaceae bacterium
CAGCCCGACGGCCGCCGCCTCCGTGAACCAGGTTTCGATCGGCCGCTTGGGCGCGAATGGAAAGCGGGCGAGAGCCTCGAAGCCGACGACAACCTCCGCCTCGAGGTCGACGATCGGCTGGAAGACCATGGTCAACCTGCCTCTGTTGAGCACCTCACGGATTCGCGCGGACTGGGCCTTAAGGAGCTCTTCCTCCTCTCCTTCGACCTGGAGCCTGCCGGTGAGCTCCTCGAGAATGTCGCCCATCACTTCGGCGGAGATGACGACATCGCCACGGATGACCTTGTGGATCATCTTCACGATCTCGGCCGCACGAGTTCCTTTGACCAGGTATCCGACCGCGCCGGCCCTGAGCATCTCCAGCACGCTGGCCCGGTCTTCGTAGGCTGAGAGAGCAACAACCCTGGTCTGGAGGGATCCGATCCTGATCTCGCGCGCCGCACGCGGGCCTCCGCCGGCCGGCATTTTTACGTCCAGCAAGGCAACGTCCGGATGTTCGCGAATCGCGAACTCGATCGCCTCCTGGGCGTCCTTGGCAACGCCCACGAGCTCGAGCGTGTCCTCAGCGTCGACGAGCTCGGCGAGAGCGGCACGAACCACCGGCTCGTCGTCCGCCACCAGCACGCGGATTCGATCCATAAGCACCCCTCTCGGCCTTCGTCAGAGAGAACACCGGCGGCGGCGCAGCGACCCGATCTTACCGGCAGCGCGCAAGTATCACTCCCGGAAAGGGTGACAGCTCGTCCCCGAAACGTCGTAGGCCCCGGGACGCAGAATCGGCCTTGGCCGGGAAGTCTCTGCGGCCGAAGACACATATGTGGACTCAGCGCGCATCAGCTGCGTCGTCGCCGACGACCACCCCGCGCTCCTCGCAGCCGTCTCCGATTTCCTCGAGGAAAACGGCTACGACGTGGTGGCGGCGTGTGCGAACGGCCGAGAGGCCATCGAGGCTGTCAAGGCAGCGCAACCCGCCGTGACAGTCCTCGACTATCGCATGCCCGGCAGAAGCGGCGTCGAGCTCATTATTGACGTCCTCGCAGCCTCCGCGAACACGCGCATCGTCGTCTACACCGGCGACGGGACGAGTGAGCTGGCGGGCGAAGTGCTCGCAGCCGGAGCACGCGCGATCCTGCTGAAGCAAGCACCTCTGGAGGATCTGCTGCGTGCGCTTCGCGCGGTCTGCGGTGGCGCGCGGTACGTCGATCCCCTCTTGGCGCCGGATTCGCGGTGCGCGAAGGTCGTTCTTACCCGGCGGGAGCGCGAGGTCCTCGAGCTGGTCGCAGAAGGGCACGGCCAGCGAGAGATCGGGCACAGACTGTCGATCGGCACCGAGACCGTTCGGGCGCATCTGCAGAAGGTGCGCAAGCGGCTTTCGGCGACGACGAGCACGCAGGCCGTCGCCGAAGCCATACGGCTGGGACTGCTCGGATGACAGAGATGCGGAGTTCGCGCCAGACATGACCGACGGAGGAACACCGCTCGTGCTCGTCGCCGACGACGAGGAGGACATCCGCGCCCTCGTGGCGTTCGGTCTCAAGCGCGCGCGGGATACGAGGTCATCACCGCGACCGACGGCGCAGAAGCGCTGACACTTGCGACGACTCGTCTTCCCGACCTCGTCGTGCTCGACATGATGATGCCGAAAGCGACCGGGCTCGAGGTCGCGCGCAGCCTGCGCGAGCAGGAAACGACCAAGGACATACCGGTGATCCTCCTCACGGCACGAGTGCAGGAGGCCGATGTCGCGCGCGGCTTCGAAGCCGGCGCGGACGACTACGTCAAGAAACCGTTCAGTTCACACGAGCTCGAGGCGCGCGTCCAGGCGATTCTCGAGGGTCGCCGCACGGACACCGCCGCGGCGGGCTAGGTCTGCTAGGCGCGCACGGGGCGGTACCGGTAGCCGAAGCCACGCACGGTCTCGATCGGACCCTCGGCTCCAGCATCCGTTCCTAGCTTCCGGCGCAGATAGCCCACGTAGAGCTTCACCTGATCCTCCGAGACACCGTACGGATCGCCCCAGGCGAGCTCGAGCAGCTGCTCGCGGCTGAGGACCTGGTTCGGATGCTGGACGAAGGCGCTCAGCAGCCTGAACTCGAGTGGTGTCAGCCGTAGGTCGACCCCGTCCGACTGGGCGGAACGCTGTGCGAACTCCACCGTGATCGCATCGTCGGCGTACACACTCGGCAACTCGTCCTCCGCGCGTCGCTTCCGGCGGAGGAGCGCCTCCACACGGGCGAGCAGCTCCTGGCGGCCGAACGGTTTCGTCATGTAGTCGTCGGCCCCCGCCTGTAGGCCCCGCACTTTCTCGAGCTCGTCGGAACGGGCGGTGAGCATGAGCACCGGCACGTCCGTGAGCTCGCGAATCCTCTCGAGGGTGGCCCAGCCGTCGAGACCGGGCATCGTCACGTCGAGGAGCACGAGGTCGGGACGGTCGGAGAAAACCGCACGCAGACCGTCGCGCCCGTCCGAGGCCTCGTTCACCTCGTAGCCGGCCCGCTCCAGGAGCCCGGCCACAAGCGCCCGGACGTCGTCGTCATCATCGATGACGAGAACGCGCCCGCGTGTCATCCGAACCTCATACCTAACCGGCCCTGGAAAACATCCGGCGCTCTGCGAGAACGTGCTCATGGCTCGTTTCCTGATCATCGAACCCCACGAAGACATTCGGCGGCTGTATGCGGCAGTCGTGCGAGGGCTGGGTCACGAGCCGGCCTTCTTCGACGGCCTCCCTGTCGCCAAGCCGCACGTCGTCCTCGTCGAGCCGGCCCACCCGGAGTCGTTTCAGGCCGCCCTGGAGCTGCGGTACGACCATCCAGAGCTTCCGATCGTCTGCGCCAGCATCCACGAGCCGACCCAGGACGAAGCCCAGGTCCTGGGGGCGATCACGTATCTGCTCAAGCCGTTCAGCCTGGTCGAGCTCACGGATGCACTGCAGTTGGCTCTGTCGCAAAGTGCCCTCGGTCTGAGTAGCTGAACAGGTGCGCGCAGGGCGGTTGGAGTAGCCGCCCACGCGCAGGTCGATAGCTGGCGAACTTCCAATTTCGATCACAGATCCGACCTTTCAAAGGAGACCATCGGAGGCCGCCTCACCAGCCGCGATCCCCGATGGCGAGTCAAGCGGATCCCCCTTTTGCGCCCTTCCGCGCTGGCTCATTGGTCCATCAAGGTCGGGAGGCGTCCGGCGGGACGCGTAGAGTTCGGGCTCAGCTGCCTGGAGGAAACAGCTATGCAGTCTCTAGGATCTCCGAGAAGATGTCGCCGGTGACCGCCCGGACGGTTTCCACGCATTCCGAGGATCGAACGACCGTCTGATCGAGGACGAGCGGTGCCGCGGAGAGGCGAGAGCAATGGATCAGGTCTTGGGCAAGGCGAGCGAGCGTTGCCGCAGCCCGCGATCGAGCTTCGGCATCTGCGCTACTTCCTCGCAGTCAGCGAGGAGCTGCACTTCGGACGGGCCGCTGAACGGCTCTACATCGCGCAGCCGCCCCTCTCCCAGGCGATCCGGAAGCTGGAACGCGAACTCGGTGTCTCCCTCCTCAGGCGTACGAGTCGCGTGGTGACCCAGACAGAGGCGGGCCGGGTCTTCGCGGAGGAAGCGCGTAACGTCCTCGCGTCCTTTGACCGTGCCCTCGCCGAAGCTCGCAAGGCCGGAGGGGTCGGGACGAACATCCGAGACCTCGCAGACGCTCTGCGCGAGGCATCCGATTCGAATCAAGACGCGGGGCCTCTAGGTGTGTGTAATAGCGGCATGGGGGATTGTGACAAAGGGCACGTATAGTTGTCTTGTGTTTCGACTGTGGCGAGGTGCTCTTCATCCGCACGGGCGGACAGCGGGCAGACCGGCTCCCTCCCGGGACCGCAAGCCCGGGGGATCCCGCGGCGCCTCGCCTCACGCGGGCGAAACCCTTGAGCAGGACCCGCCCATGGAGGGAGACCAGATGGCGACACCCGTGAGTGTCACCTTGGACATCGGGGAGATCACAAGCGAGGTCACTGGAGAGGAGCTCGCCCGGAGAAAGGCGTGGTTGGAGTTCGACCCCGACGACGTGGCACGACTACGTGAGCTGAACGAGCTGGTACGCGAGTCCGCGGACGAGGTGATCGAGGATCTCTATGAACATTTGCTCGCCTATCCCGAGACCAGCAAGTTCTTCGAGGACCCGGCGGTGCTCGAGTACGCCAAGGGCATGCAACGCGCCTACCTTTTCCGGCTTACACAAGGAGAGTACGACGAGAGTTACGTCAACGACCGACTGATGATCGGTGCCGTTCATGAGCAGGTCGGCATCGACATCAAGTGGTACCTGGGCGCGTACCGCCGCCAGCTGCGAGCAATTGGAGAACGGATCAGCAACGCCTACAAGGGCGAGCCCGACCGGGCGCTGGAGTACTACTACTCGCTCGAGAAGCTCATCTTCCTCGACATCGGTCTCGCGATCGACGCATACATGTTCCGGCGCGAGAGCACGATCAAGAAACAGCAAGAGGAACTCGAGAGCTTCCGGCAGCGCCGGCGCATGCTCGCCGACATCGTCTACTACCAGGAGGAAGAGCGCAGACGTCTTGCAGGCGACATTCACGACGACGCGGTACAGGCGATGACCGCGGTCCTGCTTCGCATCGGACTGCTTGGGGCGCGGCTCGAGAAGCCCGAGCAGGTGAGCATGGCCGAAGAGCTCGAGGGGAGCATCCGTGACACGATCGCGCGGCTCCGGCGGCTGATCGTCGGCCTCTCCCCGCCTGAGCTCGACCGCGCCGGGCTCGCTTCGGCAGTCCGCTCCGCTCTCGACCAGTTGAAGCTCGAGTTCCAGATCGACTACTCACTCGAGAACCGGCTTACCCGGGAACCGGACCTGGAGGCGCGGACGATCGCCTACCGGATCGTCCAGGAAGCGCTCGCGAACACGCGCAAGCACGCCAACGCTTCTCGGGTGGAGGTGGTCTTCGAGTCGCAGGAGGAGGGCATCTGGGCCACCGTGACCGACGATGGCCTGGGTTTCGACGTGGAAGGAACGCTCGCGGTGATTCGCCCCGGGCATCTCGGTCTGAGAGCGATGGGCGAACGAGCCCAGCTTGCCGAGGGCTGGCTGCGCATCGAAAGCCGCCCGGGAGCAACCACGGTCACGTTCTGGCTTCCGGAGAGCCGGGGCCCTTCAGCGGCCGACGCCTTCTGAATCGGCCCGGGACAGCGTAGAAGGACGCCCGCCGGACGGCGGGCGCCGCAGACCGGAGGGCTATTCGTGGAAGCCGAGGGCGCCCCACTTCGCCTTCGCGACGAACGATGCGAGGGCAGCGAGGGCAAGAACGAGACTGGGCGAGATGAACTTCTTCATGGCTTTCACCCCCTTCGGCTAGAACCGGACGTCTTGGAGGGCTTCGGCCGCGCGCCGGTACACGGTGGCGGCGTTCTCGATGTGACCTCGGCGGGCGGCGAGATCCCCTTGCGCGAGCCAGGCCGCCGCACGGTGTCCGACCGAATCCATCTGCTCGAAGCTCTCGTCTGCGGCGGCGAGCTCTTCGGCCGCCTGGTCGAAGCGGCCTTGCTCCATCAGCGCGCGACCGAGCACGAGCTTCGCGTTGCCGATCTCGTTGACGTGGTCGGGTCGGTCCTCGAGCAGCTCGAGTGCGTACCTGGCTTTCTGCTCGGCCGAGCCCGCTTCGCCTCCGCGCAGCAGAACCTGCGCGGTCGAGGAGACCGCATAGGCCGCGTCGACCTCGTTGCCGAGCTCGAGCGCGACAGCGAACGCCTGGTTCAGGCAGGTCTTCGCCGCGTCTGTCTCTCCGAGCAGGAAGAGGATGCCGCCCAGGTTGTTCAGCGACTTGCCCGCAGCGAGGAGATCGCCGGCGTGGCGTTGCAGCTCGAGCGCGCGCTCGACGTAGAAGCGCGCCATGAGCAGCTGGCCGGTGCGCTCGGCGATCTGCGAAGCCTGCACGTACGCGTCTGCAAGCCGGGCCGGGTCGTTCAGCTCTTCCCCGAGCTGGATCGCGGCGTCCGCGTCCGCACGGGCCGAGTCCCAGTCCCGCTGACGGCGGTAACAGCGGGTGCGCCAGCAAAGAATGTCGATTCGCAGACGGTCGCTGAGAGTCGGCGACTCTTCGCAGAGGCGCAGCGCGACCGTCAGGAGCTGAACTGCATTCGAGACCGCGCCGGACTTGAGGCGGCAGCAGCCGAGGTGGTAAAGCACCTCCGCACGATCGGTGTCGTCGCAGACTGGGGCTTCGGCCAGCGCGCGGGCGCGCTCCAGCCTCACGATCGCCGCATCGAGATCGCCGATCGACATCCGCGCCCAGGATTCGTCCAGCAGCGCCAGGAGCTCGGCGCGCGTGTCGCCCCTGAGCTCGGCCCCGCCGTCGACCAGGAGCTCGATCGCGCGCTCGTAGGCGTGGGCGGCCAAGGCCGTTTCGGCGGAGGCAAGCACCGTGGAAGCGGCGGCCGTCATCGGCCGGACCGCTGTCGCAGGGACGGAAGGTCGAGCAGGCGGGCGACCGTTGCCCGGAACGCTGCGGGAGCCATGCCGGCCGACTCGTCGTGCTTGGACGTCGGCTTCATGCAGTTGTCGCCGTTCTGCCAGTACGCCCAGGCGAGCGTGGAAGCGAAGCGCTCGCAGCCGTAGTCGGCGTGTTCGAGACCTGAGGTGTCCCAGCACCAGGCCTTCGCACCGAGCAGGCGCTGCAGCTCTCCGCGGTTCTCCTGGGTCAGCAGGAAGAAATCGACCTGGTGGGCGTACTCGTGCTGGACAACGCCCCAGGAGAAGCGTCCCGAGTCGAGTAGCCGAGAGTCGAGCCAGATCTCGCCCTGCGCCGAGTGAGAGTCGACGTTGCGCGCAATGTGGATCGTCACCTGACTCCGGACGATGCTCCAGTCGAACGAGCTCGCCGTGAGAGCTTTCTCCACCTGAGTGCGCTGAGCGCCGGTGCCCCCCTCGAAGAGGTAGTTCCCGCCGCGCGCGAACGCGGCGGGAGCGCTCGCCATCACCGCGACCGCAAGGAGGAGAAGGACGAGGATTCGGGACCGCAGTGCCATCCCTCTGACCTTCCCGGCGGGCGGCCACCCCCGCCATTACCGTTGTGTAGCGCGTCGCATCCCGATTTGCGGCCTGCGGCTTCCCCGATTCGGGGGAGGCCGGATTGCCTGGTAGCTACGCCGTCTCGTTGCCGCTGACGTCGTTGCCGGCCGAGTCCACCACCAGCCTGAGCCGGCTCTTCAGGATTCCGGGGCCACCGTTGCCCCGGATTACGTTGTCCCTGAGAACCAGCGTCCCCTGGCCTCCGTCCTGTCCCCCGGCGAGGACGATCCCGCCGCGCTTCGGCGGCGTTCGCTTGGCGGAGTTCCGCAAGATGATGTTTCCCCTGATCTCGAGCGCCGTCGCGACCACTGCCGGCCCGTCGTTCGGCTCGAGCTCGAGCAGGATCCCCGGTCCCGCGTTGTCGGAGATCGTGTTCCCCACGATTCGCACGTCGAGCGCGGGCTGGCCGCGGTCGTCCGGCTCGACGTCGATTCCTGCGGCGGGCTGACCCGGCGGAGAATCGCGCACGCCGACGATCGTGTTGCGCTCGATGCGCAGCCCGATCACGGCTGTGGCGGAGATCGCGTTTCGGGTCGCGCCGCTGAGCGTCGAGTCGAGGATCGAGACGCTCCCCGCGTACGAGTTGCCGTTGCCGCGGCCGCTGATCGTGACGTCGTCCTTCGGCGAGCCGCCGATGTCGAGGTGGCTCAACGTGATCTGGTGGCCGAAGAGTGCAACGCCGTACATCGACTGGCCCTCGGGCACGACGATGCGCAGGTTCGAGATGGTGACGTGTACGGG
Source organism: Gaiellaceae bacterium (assembly GCA_041493175.1). Lineage (GTDB taxonomy): Bacteria > Actinomycetota > Thermoleophilia > Gaiellales > Gaiellaceae > 3-1-20CM-4-69-9. Next base: position 7,809 of record JBGPYI010000056.1, read on the forward strand.
GGCCGGCTTCGAGGGCGTCGAGCGGTTGACGAAGAAGACGGCGCTCGCGGCAATCGAGTCGCCGTCGATCGAGTGCAGCCGAACCGGGCCAAGCCCGAGCGAGACGATGCACGCCCCGTCGGAGGTGATCGTCGTCCCGTCCTGCGAGACCCAGAGGCCGCGCGTCGCGTAGCACTCGCCGTTCGGCAGGCTCGGCAGGAAGATCGTTCCGCCCGCCCTGTCGAGCCGAGCCTGTAGCCAGGTCGTGTCGTCACGGACCGGAGCGGTCGAAGGCGGCGGGACGCTCCTGGGGCCGCCCGGAGTCTCGGCCACGGGCCCCTTCCTCCGCAGTACGTCGGGCCCGCGGTTGCCGCGGAAGAAGTTCTCCCGCACGGTGATCTGACCCCTGCCGTCGTTCTGCCCGCCGGCGAGAACGATGCCTCCGCGCAGTTCCTTGGACGCCTCGCGCGCGTTCCCGAGGACCTCGTTGCGGGCGATCTCGATGCCGGTGGCCAGCACCGGCAAACCGTTCGCGGGCGCAAGATCGAGGAAGATCCCCGGCCCCCTGTTGGCTGCGATCTTGTTCCCGGCGACACGTACGTCGAGTGTCGGCTGGCCGCGGTCAGCGGCGCGGATGTGCAGACCGGCGGCCGTCTTGCCCCGCGCACCCGAGAGCACGTTGCCTTCGACGCGAAGGCCCACCGGCCCGAAGACGGAGACGACGTCGCGAAGTCCGCCGGACAGGGCCGAGTCCGTCACCGTGATCCGGCCGCTCATCCCTCCGGACCCCTTCGTGCCCGCCCCGATCCGCACGTCGGTGAGCGGCGAGCCGTCGATCGTGAGGCTCGTGAGCGTCACCTCGTGTCCGAGGACGCTGATGCCGTGCATGCGTTTGCCTGGGGGAACCGTGATGTGCACCCCGCTGATCGCGATGCGGACCGGAAGCGGCTTCCGCAGGTCCGAGTGGTCGACGAAGAAGACGGCGTTTGCGGTGACGATGGTTCCGTCACCTCTTCGGATGCGGCCTTCCCCAGGGCCGAGCGCGACGATGCAGGCACCGTCCGAAGTGACGGTCGTGTCGTCGCGAGAGACCCAGAGCCCGCGAGTCGCGTAGCACTGATCGTCCGGCAGCCGCGGCAAGAAGACAGTGCCGCCGGCGTCGAGCTTCGCCTGCAGCCACGCGGTGTCGTCACGGATCCCGCCGCCCGCGGAGGACGCGAGGCCGAGCAGTGCGACGGTGCACGCCGCTGCGGACAACAGCCCTCTCAATGCTCGTCGACCCCTCATTCACCTGCCTCGAGGACAGATGGTAGATGCGCCGCCGCCGTGGTTACCCTTGCGCAGGTGAGCCAGAAACGACCGTTGACGAGCAAGGGTGCGAAGAAGCTCGGCGAGCGGGAGCGGACCGTGGGCCTCGATCCGGAAGACGAAGCCACTCGCTGGCTCGACGAGCACGGCCCGCCGTCCCCACCGCGAGTGCCCAAAGCAGCGAGCAAGTCGAAGGTGCTGCACCGCTGGCGCCAGCGCCAGCAGCGCGGCGGCTAGACAAAGCTCGCGGTCACACCTCGGGCACGGTGTCCGACACCGAGCCGTGCCTGGTTCAGCCCTGGGCGAGGTGGTCGACTGCGACCGCGAGCCAAGCTCGCGCGTGCGCGGTCCACACGCTCTGCTCGTGGCCGCCGGGGTAGATCCGGAACAGGTGCGGCACACCGGCCGAAGTCAGCTCGCTGTGGAAAAGGCGGTTCTCCTCGCGGAAGCGTGCGTCGCCACGGCCGACGTAGAAGGCGAAGAACGTCGGTCTGCGTGCGAACCCGCGCCTCAGGCTTCTGACGAACGCGTGCGCACTCGCGTTCGCGTTCGCACGTTGGGTGCCGAGATCGAGGGCGTGCTCGCCGACCGGATCTGTCGGATGGAAGTAGCCGCTCCATGACTCCACGACCGAGAACGCCGGCAGATGGTGGAGCGCCAGCATGACCGCGCCGTAGCCGCCGGCAGAGAGGCCCACGATCGCCCGGCCTTTTCGCGCGCTGATCGTCCGCAGATGGGAGTCCACGTAGTCCACGACGTCACGCGTGATCGCGGTCTCCCAGTTTCGCCCCGCCCCCCAGTCCAGGTACTCGGGATCCGAGTCGTTGTCGCGTGCTCCTTGCGGGGCGACGATGATCGCCCGGCGGCCACTGGCCGCCAAAGCCCGCGCCAGGAAGTCTGCCCCGCGGTACGAGCTCGGTGCGGCCGGCAACCCGTGGAGGAAGTAGACGACGGGATACCGCCTGGCGCCGCTGTTCGCGTAGCCGGCTGGGAGATAGACGGCGAGTCGGAGGCGTCCTGCCACGGCCGGCGAGTAGATCGTCCGCTCGACCTTCACCGGCACTTGGCGACTCCGAGCGTGGGCGCCGCTCGTGAGGACGTGTGCGCCGAGAGTCAGAGCGAGCAAGCTGCACACGTAGACACGCATCGCTTTCGACGGTACCGATCTTCTCCG
>JBGPYI010000024.1:0-14553 GCA_041493175.1 Gaiellaceae bacterium
AACGAAGGCGCGCTCTCGCGACTCGCGCACAAGATCTTCGGCGGCGGCGGGGCGGGCTTCGTCTACTACCAGTTGAACGGTGGCGAGACCGCCGTGCTGGACGTCGGCGCCCTACCGGGCACGGATGTCTACGCGCCGGTGGACGGCACGATCGTCGGGATCTCGGACTACATCCTCAACGGCCGCTCCTACGGCTCGCGCATCGACATCCAACCTTCGGCCGCGCCGTCGCTTGTGGTCTCGCTCACCCACCTGAGCCCTGACGCGGCTCTCACCGTCGGTTCGATGATCGCTGCGTCGAGCACGAAGGTCGGCCGCGTGCTCGATCTGTCCGGAGTCGAGAAGCAGGCGCTCTCGAAGTACACGCAGGACGCGGGCAACCACGTGGCGATCGAGTTGCGCGCCGCCGCAACCCTTTTACCCTGAGGATCCTGTTCATTGCCGACGCGGTCGGTGTGCCCGGCCGTCGCGCTCTCGAAGAGCGCCTGACCTCGCTACGAGCGGAGCTGCGGGTGGATCTCTGCATCCTCAACGGCGAGAACCTCGCGGACGGCGTCGGCATCACACCCAAGCTCGCCGACAAGATGCTCGCAGCCGGCGTCGATGCGATCACGCTCGGCAATCACGTGTGGCGCCGTCGCGAGATCGTGCCGTACTTGAAAGAGAGTGACCGAATCGTCAGACCGGCGAACCTGTCGAAGCGAGCTCCGGGCAAAGGGCTCACGTTCGTCACGGCAGCCGATGGGACGGAGGTCGCCGTGATCAACCTGCTCGGCGCGCTCTTCCTCGGGCCGCCCGTCGGTCCCTTCGAGGTGATCGACGAGCTCGTGGACGAGGCAGGGAAGCGAACGCCGGTGATCGTCGTCGACATGCATGCCGAAGCGACCAGCGAGAAGGTGGCTCTGGCGAAGTGGCTCGACGGCAAGGTGACCGCCGTACTCGGGACGCACACGCACATCCAGACGAACGACGCACGCGTTCAGCCTGGTGGCACGGCGGCCATCACCGATGCGGGGATGACGGGGCCACACGACTCCGTGATCGGCGTGCAGGCCGAGCTCGCAATCAAGCAGATGCGCACAGGTATGCCCTTGCGCTTCGAGACGGCATCGGGTGACGTGCGGATCGAGGGCGTCCTCGTCGAGTGCGGCGCGGACGGCCGCGCGACGAGTTGCGAGGCCGTGCGCGTCCCGGTGTAGTGAGCGCTCGGGCTCAGGGGGATTCCGGGCGCGTGGCGGTTGTACGCCGCAATGTGACCGCAAGCACCACCACGAGCGCGACCAGCGTGAGGTCCCGCGCGAGCAGCAGCCACGAGAGGCCAGCTTCGAAGTCGAGCGCAAGCCTGAAGTAGCGGAAAGGGAACCAGATCTGCGTCAGGCCGAGCGCGACGCCCAGGAGCGCACTCGCTCCGAGCCCGCGGCGGCCACGGACGAGCGGGACGATCGGAATCAGCCAGATCAGGAACTGCGGCGACACCACCTTTCCGCAGGCGATGAATGCACAGAGCGAGGCCGCGGTCGAGCGAACGAGCGCTTCGGCGCCGCCCCGCCCCCGTGCGAACGCTGCCCAGATCCAGATCAGCACACCCACCTGCAGCAGCGTGGAGGCGACCGCCAGCCACTCGGCGGCGTTGCCGGCGAGATTCTGGGAGCCGTGGCTCGTCTCTCCGGTCACACCGAGCCCGAAGACGTGATGGCCGACCAGGAGGAGCGCGGAACCCAGGCTCTCCACCTGCAGCGGCCGGCTCAGCTGCACGCTGAGGCTTTGCCAGACGCCGCCTGGCGACAGGATGACGAACGGGGCGAAAACAGCCGCGACGACGCCCAGCGCGAGCCCGAGACAGGTGAGCGCCTCGCGCCGGCCCGCCCGCTTCCACACGAACGCAACGGCGAGCGGCACGAACACGGCCGGATAGAGCTTCGCGGTGACGCCGAGCCCGAGTAGCGCATGACCGAGGCGAAGCCGTCCCGACACAAGCGCGGCGAGGGCCGTAGCGACGATGGCCGCCGGCCAGAGGTCGAAGCGGCTGAGGAAGACCGAGCCCAGCAGGAGTGGGGCGATTGCTGCAAAGCAGAGCGCGGCCCACACGTTCACCGTGCTGCGCCGGAGTGCGCGCAAAACCACCGCCATCGCCGCGAGCGCGGCCGCGCCGCACAACCACATGAGCGTCTCGAAGGAGCGACGGAAGCCGGTCGACACCTCCTGATTCCGGCCGGGCTCGGCCAGCCCGGGGAGGGCGAAGACGGGCAGCGCACCGGGCGGGTACTCGACCTTGAAATCGCGGTACGGAACCTTTCCGTCCGCGATCGCATTGCCGTAGCGCTGGTAGACGGGCGTGTCGATCAGCTGCTTGTGCTTGTAGAAGCCGACGTGCAGGAACGTCCACGAGACGACGAAGAGCGCGATCGCCGCGAACGCCGCGGCGACCACGGAGCGCTCAGATGCCGGCTTCGGGCTGCTCACGGCCATTCGAGAGCAGAGCAAACACGACGAAGGGGAAGAACCACGAGATGTAGAGGTAGAACCAGTGCGTCAGCACGAGCTCGAAGCCGATCAGGAGCGCACCGGTCAGGGCGGCCAACTGGAGCGGCGTCTTCGCGCGCGGCACGAACGCCGCCGCCACTGCGCCGAGCACGAGCAATCCCTCGAGAACCCGCTGGAGGACGTGCAGGTCCGGGATTCCCCGAGCGTGGTACTGCGCCCAGTCCCAGAGCGAGAAGGGGGAGTCCCGCGTGATCTGGGTCTTCAGCGTCCGGTCGTAGAACGTCTGCGCCGCCGCGATCGGATGGGCGTCGAGCACCAGAACGGAGAACGCAACGAGGGTGGCGACCAGGAATCCCGCGGCGAAGGCAAGCGCGGGACGAGGCCGCCGGACCGGTCCGGGGTATGTGAGCCAGAGCGGCGCGACGATGAGCGTTGCGAACTTCGTCCAGCCGGAGAGCGCGACCGAGATTCCGCGCGTCCAGGGAGAGCTCGCCAGCCAGAAGCCGAAGATGAGGAAAACCGGCACGATCGCGTCGTTCGTGTTCGACATGGAGACGTACTGCGTGAACGGGAACGCCGCCCACGCGAACGCAAGCGCGGCACCCAGCCACCGGCCGCCGTAGCGTAAGCCGACGAGTCCCAGCCCGAGCGCGCAGAGCACGTCGAAGATGATCGAGGTGAGGTGCACCGCGGGCAGCTTGTCCCACTTGCCCGACCAACCCCGGATCCAATACCCCGGGAGGTACGCCTCATACGCAACCGGCCCGTAGGTGTCACCGAGCGGGTTGGCCGACTCGCAGCGGCCGTTGAACTGGATCCGGTCCCGGATCTCGCCCTCTGAGTCAGCCGACCCACAAGCTTTGAGGTCGTCCTCCTTCGGGAAATGGTCGTACGGCATCACGCCGCTGGCGATTCGCTGCGCGCCGATCACGCCCGCGTAGCCGACGTCGATGACGTTCGAGTCCTCGATGTTGAGCCCGGTGCGGAAGCCGATGAGGAAGACAGCCGCGGCGAGCAGCACGGCCGGCTTCCAGAGCGGGCGCGCTGCGCGCACGGGGCGGCCACGCGCGCCGATCCAGACGCAGCGTGCGAGCAGGTAGACGAGCGGCGGATAGGCGAGGGGCACGCTCGTGAAGATGTTTCCGTCGTTGAAGTACCAGAGCGAAACCGAGAACGACAGCAGTGCGAGCAGGTCGAGATTTCGAAGTGACAGCGGCCTGCGGAAGTCTGCGAGCCCGAGCAAGAAGACCGCGCAGAATGCGAGCCAGACCGGCAAGGTGTTGATCTTCTTGCCTCCGAATGCGCCCTCGTAGCCCCGGGCCATCTTCCAAGCGACCTGTGGGCCCGTCCACGCCTCGGTGACCCTGGTCGAGCCGTCATCGACCTTGCCCTGTGCGATCTCTCCCGCGTCGACGTGCTTGTTCTTGCTCCACCAGACATGAACCGTCCAGCAGCCGCTCTGCGCTCCAGCGTCGCACTTCGACGCGTCGGCCTCGTAGCTCGCGTCGGTGACGCGTCCCTTGCGCGGGTAGCGGTCGAGCCAGTCCGCGACCTTGTCGTTGCCGAGGAAGAGCGTCGTCGCGCGCTCCTTCGTCAGCCGAGGTTTGGAGGCGGACGAGGGCGAGGGAACGGCCGAGGCGGTCGGAACGAAAGCCGCTGCCGCGAGCACGGCGACGGCCACGGACAGGAGAAGCTTCAGTGCCGCCTCCGGAACGACCAGAGCTTGTTGCCGATGAAGTTCGCCGGCGTGACGAGGACGATCGCGATCGCCTGCGCCACGATCTTGCCGAATCCCACCTCGACCAGCAGGGTGAGGATGGCAAGGTTGCCGAGGTAGACGACCACCGACACGACGAGGAAGCGCAGGCCCTGGTGCGCAAAATGGCCGCGATCTCGCCGGAACGTCCAGAGCCGGTTCCAGAGGTAGTTGTTGGTCACGGCGACCAGGAACGAGCCGGTCGCAGCCAAGCGGTAGTGCAGATTGGCGCCGTCGAGCAGCGCTACGTAGACGACCAGGTTGACGATGTAGCCCGACGCCCCCACGGCGCAGAACTTCGCCAGCTCCTCCCAGTTGCTCCGCTGGCGCAGTGCGTGGCCGGCGCGGGCGCGCAGACCCACGGCGACGGCTGCGTCCCGCTCCTCCATGCGGCTGGAGAGACTAGAGGTTGGGTGGTTCGGCCGGGCGCAAACGCCTCAAAACCCCTCTTCTCCGAGGAGAGGAACGAAACGGCAGGGGACGGAGCGGAGGATGGCCGGGCCCTCGGGGCTGCGGACGATCACCTCGAGGCGCTGCATCCCCCGCCGCCCGACCGGCACCACGAGCCGCCCGCGCGGCTCGAGCTGGTCGTAGAGCGTCGGTGGCAGCTCCGGAGCTGCAGCTGCGACTGCGATCGCGTCGAACGGCGCCCGCTCGGAGAGACCGCGCGACCCGTCGCCGACATGGACGCGGACCCGCCCGTAGCCGGCGGCCGCGAGGTTCGCGCGCGCACGCTCGGCGAGCTCCGGGATGCGCTCGATCGTGTCGACCTCCTCCGCGAGCTCGGCGAGCACCGCGGCCTGGTAGCCGGAGCCCGTTCCAACGTCGAGAACGCGCTCGGAACCGGTCAGCGAGAGCGCCTCGCAGATGCGAGCGACCATGTAAGGCTGGGAAATCGTCTGGCCAGCGCCGATCGGCAGCGCCACATCGTCGTAGGCGCGGTCGCGCACCTTCTCCGGCACGAAGAGCTCACGCGGGACTCGTTCCATCGCGGCGAGCACCCGCTCGTCGACGACATCTCTGCCACGCAGCTGCACGTCGACCATCCGGTTCCTGGCCTCGGCGGCGGGATCAGGCGGCACGCGTGAGCGGACGCGCGTACGCGGGAGGCGCCACGCCGAAATGCCGGAGTACCGCCGGCGCGATCTCAACGATCGACTCCGGTTGCGCGTCGATCCCGATCGTCAGCATCGGGACCTCCGAGTCTCCGCGCCGCAAGGAGCCGTGGCTGCCCCCTCCGGAGTGATGACGGCCGGCCAGGTCGGCGAACTCGAATCCCGGGGCAGCGGAGACGATCACCTCGCCGGCGTTCGGATTGTTCAGCGCAGCCCAGGCTCGCTCCAGACCGCCTGGATACCCGAGCAGGCCCTCGTCCCCACTCGTGTTCCACCCGCCCACGTCCGGGGCGAAGCGCAGTTCCTCCCGCTCACGGCGCGCGATTGCGGCCGCTCCTTCGAGGAAGAGCACCGTCTCTGCAGACTCTTCTCTGTCGAGCCGCTCGGCGAGCGACCGCGCGTCCGGCGCGCCTCCCCCGAGCCGGTAGACCATCCCGGCCCGGTTCGACGCGGTGACGAGCACGTCGTCGAGGTCGCCGAACGACGTCTCCAGCCGAACGTGCCGGTCGACGTGCGTCTGACCATGGTCTGAGCAGAGAACCACCGCGTAGCGCTCAAGGAACTCATCCGGTCCGCCCGCCGCGTCGAGAAGGGCGCCGATCGCCGCGTCGCTCCGCGTCAGGGCTTCGAAGGCCTCGTCCGGACCATGTGCGTGAGAAGCGAAGTCGTAGTCCGGGAGGTAGTAGACGAGGAAGTCGAAGCCGTCACGGGTGACGAGCCAGCGCCCGACCGCGGCCGCGTAGCCGTCGATGGAGCCGTGTGACCGTCCGAAGACGGCGAGCGGCGCGCCGGTCGGATCCGACTCGAACAGGTTGTAGAAGAAGAAGCGCTTCGGCCCGTAGGCCGGGATGGTCAGGCCCGGGAGCGTCGGCAGGTGAGGCGTTCGCCCGCGGTAGCAGGTGATGTTGATCGCCGCCGTGGTGAGCCCCGCATCCTCGAGCGCTTCGTAGACGGTGACCGCCTCCGTCCCGAGATGAAGCCGGTTCATGTTGATGATCGTGTCGAGGATGGAACGCGCCATTCCCGCGGCCCGAACAGCACCGAACGAGGAGCCGTACTCGACGAGCCGCGCGCGCTCGCGGTCGTACCAGACCAGGTGCGGGATGCGATGGACGTCCGGATGCGCACCGGTCGCGATCGACGAGAGACACACGGGGGTCAGCGAGGGAAACGTCGAGACCGCACGCGAGTAGGACCCCTGTTCGGCGAGGAACGAAAGCGCAGGCGCGCGGCCGTCGTCGACCGCCGACTCGAACATCGACGGCGTCAGTCCGTCGATGACGATGAGTATGAGCTTTCGGGCCAGTAGTCCTTGGCAAGCGAACGCAACCCGGCGTAGCGCTCGCCGGCGCGGCCGCGCAGGCGAGCCGCGAGGGCTGGAACGAGCGTCGCCTCCAGGTAACCCGCGACCGGAATCCAGGCCACGGCGGCAAGCGCGACTGCGGCAAGGGCGATGAAGACCGCGGTGCCGAACCGCAAGCCTCCACGGCGCAGGGTCCCCGAGACCAGCTGCGCCGCGCCGATGGAACCGAGCGCACCGCCCACGCCGCCGCCGACCGCCTCGTCCCACTGGCCGAGGGCGAAGCCGACCGCGACGCCGGCGCCTGCAGCGAGGACGAGCGCGGCCGTCAGCGCGGCTCGCGTCCCCGTCAGGAATCCCGCCAGCAACACGCCCGCCGCGACGCCGAGCCCTGCGCAGACACCGATCCAGTACCAGCTTCCCATCGAAACCGAGTCTAGTTTGCGCAGCCCGTTTGCAGGGAAAAGAAGAGAACCGTCGTCGACATCGAGGAGCAACCGGAGCTTGCCGAGCGTTTCAGAGTGGCGGCCGTGCCGGCGCTCGTCCTCGTGAAAGGGACGCGCGTCGTGGACCGCATCGACGGGCGCGCGAGCGCTCCGAAGATCGAGGACATGCTCGCGCTCCATCTCGAAGCCGCGGCCGCGTAGCCGCAAAACCGGTTCCCGCCGGTCCACGTAGATCCGGTGACGCCCGGGTGCCACTGCCCCGGTGCCCGGGCGCCCTGCACACGTTGAAGTGGCCGGGCGGAGAGATCCGCGCACAGTTGAACGAGGACGACCCGCACAACTGAGGTTGGAGAGGCGTCCGGCGTACGCCGGGCGCCCGCCTCATCGCTGCTCGAGCCTGCGGATGACGGCGAGGCCGAACTCGGCGGCGCGAGCGCCGTCGACGACGCGGTGGTCGAACGTGACGGACACGTACCCGATTTGCGCGGCGACGACATCGTCGTCGCGCACGACCGGCCTCGGCCCGATACGACCGATGCTGAGAATGGCGACCTCGGGGTGATTCACGATCGGCGTCTGCAGGAGACCGCCGAGCTTGCCCGCACTCGTCACGGTGAACGTCGAGCCGCGAAGCTCTTCCGGCTTGAGCGTTCCCGCGCGCGCGCTCTCGGCGAGGCGCGCGGTATCCGCACCCAGATCTTCCAGTGAACGCGTGTCGCAGTTGCGGACGACCGGGACGACGAGCCCATCGTCGGTCTGCACGGCGACGCCGAGGTCGTAGCGATCCAGGAAGACGATCTCGTCTCGCTCCAGGCGCGCGTTCAGCTCCGGGAACTCCTTCAGCGTCTCGGCACACGCCTTCAGCACCGTCGGGACCAGCTGATTCAGATCCAGTCCGGAAAAGTTGCACTCCTCTACCCACGTGACCGCCGGCACCTCTCGATGTGCGCGCGTCATATGCTCGGCGATCACGCGCCTCACTCCTCGCAACGGCTCGCGCCTGCCCTCGCTCGGGCCCGCCGCCGCGCGCACGTCCTCCTCGGTGATGCGCCCCTGCGGGCCGGTGCCGGCAACCGCGTCGAGATCGACGCCGAGCTCCTGCGCGATCTTGCGGACGAGCGGCGTGACTCTTGCTTTCGCGGGGCGCTCGGGTGCCGCGGCCTTCGTCGCGGCGCGCGGCCGCTCCCCGTCGGGCTCACCGCCGATGACGACGAGCACGGTCCCGACCGGAACGACCTTTCCTTCCTCGACGAGGATGCTGGTCACAATCCCCGCGGCGGGCGACGGGATCTCGACCGTCGTCTTGTCGGTCTGGATCTCGACGAGCGGGTCGTCCTCCGCGATCTCCTGCCCCTCGGAGACGAGCCAGCGTGCGATCTCTCCCTCGGCCAGGCCCTCGCCGAGGTCTGGAAGTTTGAACTCGTAGGCCACAGTCAGACTTTTATCGCGTCGTGGCGCAGGACGGCGTGCACACCTTTGACGCCGTTGACGAGTTGCGTGACGCGCAGGTCGACGACGACGCTTGCGAGCGCGAGTGCGTCGACACGTTCGACTTCGAGCTCGCCCCGCATCAAGTCGAGCATCGCATCGGTGGCAACGGCCGCCGCCTCGTCGAGGTCCTCGTCGAACCCGAACGTCAGCCAGGCGTCGGGCGTCCAGGCGATCGGGGTCTTCAACTCGGAGCGGTCTTCGAGCGAGAGCGTGAGCTCGAGCCGGTCGAGCGGACACTCGATCGCAGTCTGCGAGACCTCACCGTCTCCCTGGCGTGCGTGGCCGTCTCCGGCCGAGAAGAGTGCGCCGTCGACCGGAATCGGAAGGAACACGGTCGTGCCCGCCACGAGCTCCTTGCAGTCGATGTTGCCGCCCCAGCGACGCGGCGGCGCAGTCGGATGCACACCCGGCTCAGGCGGAGGCATGCCGAGGACGCCGGGAAAGGGTCGCAGCTCGACCTCACGTCCCTGCGGATCGCGGCCGACGTCGGCCTCCGCGTCGAGGCTCCAGCGGAGGACGTGCGTCTCCCCGTCGCTCATGCCGAGCCGGTCGTTGAGCGGCGTCGGCCAGCCGCCGGCGAGCGTCGCGCCCCACGGCCCGACGCGGACCTCGTCGATGCGGACCGCGAGGGTCTGGCCTGCCCGGGCGCCACGCACCTCGATGGGGCCGACGAGCGCATGTCCGTCGTCGAGCTCCTCGTCGCGAGGCTCGAACTTCTCCCCGGGCGCGACGTTCCAACCCGAGTCGAGACACGAGAAAGCAACGGCATCGCCGCTCTCGATCGTCAGGATCGGCGTGAGGTCACGCGAGAAGTGGCCGTGCAAGGTGCGCCGCTCGAGCGGAATCTCGTGGGTCATACGCGAGGCAGTCCGATCCAGGCGCCGTGAGGCGCAAGCAGCACGCGCAGGCCCCCACGCTTGCCGTCTTCGAAGAACTCCCACAGCGAGACGGCCTGCCATTCGTCCGAATCGAGCTCGCGCGCGGCCTCCGCAGGGACGTAACCGGCCTGCACGCGGCGCAGTTCGTCCCAGACGCCGATCGCGTTCGGATCGTGCTCGTTGTTCGGCTCGGCCACGAGCGCAAGCCGCCGGCCCGGAGCGAATGCGTCGTCTTGCAGCGCGTCGATCCGGTACGACACGCCGGCGACCTTGATCACGCGGATGCGCGGATCCTCGCCGCGCACGAGGTCGCCGGTCGCCGCATCGCGCAACCGAAACCCAGCGGCACTCCGCTCGAGCCAGAGCCGCAAACGCTCATTCGTCTGCCTTTCCGACATGTCTCGTGGACCCTAGTCACGACTGGCCTCGCCGGGGACTGTCCCCAACATGGCGCGCCGAGACGTGTCATTCGGGCCGAAGCAGACACGGCACTCGTGTCGAATGTGTGACTTTTCTTCCACAGACAGGTGCGCGCGGGACGCTTTTCGGCAACGATGCACGTCGAAAGGCGGGTGACGGTTGGAGAACTCGTGCCGGAGCTCGTTCGTGCGTCCCTGCCCTAGAACTCCAGCAGGCGGCGCGCGGCGGCCACGACGCGCTCCGCGGACGGCATGTACGCATCCTCGATCTGCCAGTACGGATACGGAACGTCGTAGCCCGTCACGCGCAAGACCGGGCCGCGCAGGTCGAGGATCGACTTCTCGGCGAGGATCGCGGCCAACTCGGCGGCGAATCCGCACGTGCGCGGCGCCTCTTGCACAATCACCACCCGGCCCGTCTTCGCTGCCGAGGCCAATAGCGCGTCCTCGTCGAGCGGCTTCAGCGAGCGGATGTCGAGCACCTCGACCGAGACGTCGTCGAGCGCAGCGGCTGCCGCCTCGCACACGGTGACCATCGACCCGTACGCCACCAGCGTCACGTCGTCTCCCTCGCGCGCCAGGCGTGCCTTCCCGAGCGGGACGAGATGCTCGCCGTCCGGCACCTCGCCCCTGCTCGTCCGGTAGTGCAGCTTCGGCTCGAGCACCACAACGGGATCGGGATCGCGAATCGCCGCGGCGAGAATGCCCTTTGCGTCCGCGGGCGTCGACGGGATCGCGACTTTCACTCCCGGCGTGTGCACGTAGTACGTCTCCGGCGAGTCGTCGTGCAGCTCGGGCGCACGCACGCCGCCGCCGTACGGCATGCGCACGACGATCGGGAACTCCATCTTCCCGCCGGTCCGCCAGCGATAGCGCCCCACGTGGGTGATCAGCTGATCGAGACAGGGATAGGAGAACGCGTCGTACTGCATCTCGCAGACGGGACGCCAGCCGGCCATGCACAGCCCGACCGCGGCGCCGAGGATGCCCGCCTCTGCCAGAGGAGTGTCGAAGCAGCGGTCGGGCCCGAAACGGTCACGCAATCCCGCAGTCGCACGGAAGACGCCGCCTGCGCGGCCGACGTCCTCGCCCATCACCATCACGGACGAGTCTCGCTCCAGCTCGACGTGCAAGCAGTCGTTGATCGCCTCGACGATCGAGCGCTCAGCCAAGCGTGCCTCGCAGCTCGTCGAGATCGGAGCCGAAGGAGGCAGGAGGATCGACGTACGCGTTCGCAAACAGCAGCTCGACATCCGCCGGCGGCTCGGCCTCCGCTGCCTTGATGGCCTCGCGCATCGCATCCGCCGCAGCCGCCTGGATCGACGCGGCGAGATCGTCGTGCAGGATCCCTCCTCGCCGCAGGTAGCCCTCGAAGCGCCCGACACATTCGCGCTTCCGTTCCTCCTCGACCCGCTCGAGATCGATGTACGCACTGGGATCGTCGGCGGTCGCGTGCGGCGCGACCCGATACGAGACCGCCTCGATCAACGTCGGGCCCTCACCGTTCCGCGCGCGCACAACCGCCTCGCGCGTCGCCTCGTAGCAGGCGAGCACGTCCGTGCCGTCGACACGCACTCCCGGCATCCCGTAGCCGACCGCCTTGTCCGCGAGCGTCTGCGCCCGCGTCTGCGCCTCGACTGGCGTCGAGATCGCCCAGCCGTTGTTGTTGCAGAACAGGATGAGCGGTGCGCCCGTGACCGCGGCGAAGTTGGCGCCTTCGTGGAACGCTCCTTCTGACGTCGCGCCGTCGCCGAAGAACACGATCGCCGCGGCACGATCGCCCTTCAGCTTCTTTCCCCACGCAAGACCGGCGGCATGGGGGACGTGCGTGGCGATCGGGACGCAGATCGACGCGACGCGGTAGTCCTCGGGATTCCACCAGCCGGCCGGATGACCGCGCCACCACGACAGAACGGTCGCGGGCGGCATTCCGCGCAGCAGTCCGATCGCCGACTCCCGATACGACGGGAAGATCCAGTCCCCGTCCTCGAGCGCGTGGAACGCGCCTGCCTGCATCGCTTCGTGGTTCCAGAAGATTGCGTACGTCCCGAGCCGTCCCTGACTGTGGTAGACGACCGACCGCTCGTCGTACGTCCGCAGCTGGACCATCGAGCGGTAGATCTCGAGCAGTTCCTGTTCGCCGAGCCCTTCGACCTCGCGGTCGCCGGCACCGTCCGCGTCGCCGATCACGCGCCTCAGGTCGCGCTCGGCCGGAAGAACCTGGGCCATCGGGCGGAAGTGTATTTAGACGAGCACCGTGATCGAGCCGCGCTCGGCCTCGAAGACCGCCTCGGTCACGTCTCCCAGATCCTCGCCGTCCGCCTGCAGTGGAATCGGGTGGTCGGCCCGGACGACGATCCGGTCGAGGTCGTGGCCGCGCAGCGCGTTTCGCGCAGGCCGCCCGGTCGCGAGGGCGAGCAGAAGGGGCGGCAGCGTTCTCGGCGTCAGCGAAACGGGAGCGAGGAAGTCCAGCCCGTCTTCGAACGCCGCCTCCGGGCTGGCCTTGATCGCCACAGTCTTCAGGAAGCTGTAGGGGTTGACGTTGGCGACGAGCACGAAGGCGGCGCGTCCGTAGCCCTCCACGTCGAGCACCGACTCAAGGCGGCCGCGGCGCTCGACCAGCATGCGGGCGAACGTCCCGAGGAAGGCGAGGTCGCCGGGCCGTTCGCCCTCCGGCGAGCGCCCGCGCTCGTCGATCCGGCGCACCGCTTCCGCGTCGATGCCGATCCCCGCGCCGAACCCGAAGCGTCGCCCGTTGACGCGCCCGGTCGAGATCGTCCGTGTCCTGTCTTCGAGGAGCGCAGTGGCCAGCCGCTCGGCCGCTGCCACCGGGTCGCGCGGCAGCCCCAGCGCTCGCGGGAGCACGCTCGTGCCACCGCCGGGCACGAAGCCGAGCGGCTGATCGCTTCGCTCCACCCCGTTCAGCACCTCGTTGAACCCGCCGTCACCCGAGAAGACGATCAGTGCATCGGCGTCGCGTGCCTCCCGTGCGAGCTCGACCGCATGCCGCGGGCGCTCAGTTCGCACCGTGCGCACATACGCCGAGCCCATCAGGGCCCGCTCTACCGCCGAGATTCTCTCCTCGGTGACTCTAGTGGCGAAAGGGTTGACGATCAGGACGGCACGCTTCATCGTGCCGCGAGCATGCCACGCCTAATCAATCCTGGGAATCATCTGTTTCAGGCCGGCGTTGCGTAGCCACGCATGCCGTCGAGCAGGAAGGTGAAGAACCTGTCGGCGAGCTCGTCGGTATCGGCGCCCGGTCGCAGCCACGTGTACGCCCAGTTCGCGGCCGAGAGCGCGAGCAGCGTCGCCGTCGCATCGTCGAGATCGGTGCGCAGCCCGCCGAGCTCGCGTCCTTCGCGGAAGAGCGCGCGGAAGCGGTCCTCGTAGCGCCGCCGCTCGGCGAGGAACTCGTCGCGATGTTCGCCCTCGAGGTAGCGCCACTCGCGGATGAACACCGTCGCGATCTCGAGCTGCTCGGCGATCACGCGCAGATGCGCACGCAGCGCGAGTCGGATCTTCTCCGTCGGCGGCAGCTCGTCCGGGACCGTGTCGAGCCCTGCATGGAAGGCGGCCGCCCCGTCGCGGGCCACCTCCCAGAGCAGGTCGGCCTTCGAGTCGATGTGGGCGTAGAGCGAGCCTTTCTGCACACCCATCGCCTCGGCGAGATCGCCGATCGACGTCCCGTGGTAGCCCTTCTCGGCGAAGAGCCGGGCCGCCTGGCGGGTTAGCTCCGACTTCCGGGTAGACATGCTTCAATGGACCCTAACGATCGTTAGGTAGGGAAACGCTACGCGTCCGAGTTACATGGAGAGGCAATGACACAGCCAACTGGATCCTCGCAGTCCGACTTGCAGGAATTCCTCGAGTATGTGCAGTCAGGCGGCCAGGTGGAGGCCACCGACGAGCTCCCCGACGACTACCGGGCGAAGCTCATCAAGTTCATCGAGATGCACGGCAACTCGGAGCTGATGGGCGTCCTCCCCGAGCGCGAGTGGATCCTTCGCGCACCGACTTTGCAGCGGAAGCTCGCGCTGACCGCCAAGGTGCAGGACGAGGTCGGCCACTCGCAGCTGATCTACCGCGTGGTCGAGGATCTCGGTAAGCCGCGCGAGCAGTGCTTCGACGACCTCATCTCTGGCAAGACGAAGTTCCACAACGTCTTTCACTACCCGACGAAGACCTGGGGCGACGTCGGCGTGATCGCGTGGCTCGTCGACGCGGCCGCGATCATCTCGCAGAAAGCGCTGCTCAAATGTTCGTACGCGCCGTACGCGCGGATCATGAAGAAGATCTGCTGGGAAGAGTCGTTCCACATCCTCCACGGCCGCGATGTGATCCTGACGTTGATGAACGGCACCGACGACCAGCGTGAGCTCGTCCAGGAAGCGGTGACCCGCTGGTGGAGCCCGCTGATGCAGTTCCACGGCAATCCGATCGACAAGGAAGAGGATCCGATGTACGTCTGGCGGATCAAGTCGCAGGGGAACGAGGAGGCGCGCCAGCAGTTCCTCGACGGGTACGTCCCGCAGATCTGGGAGCTCGGGCTGACCGTTCCTGATCAGAAGCTGCGCAAGTCGGGCGACGGCGTCTGGGAGTACAGCGAGCCGGACTGGGACGAGCTGAAGAGCGTCGTCACCGGCCACGGGCCGAAGTCGCAG
>JBGPYI010000071.1:0-9258 GCA_041493175.1 Gaiellaceae bacterium
CCACTCCATGGTGGCGTCGCGGTAGGCGACTGCGCGTTTGGTGACCAGGTTGTAGACGTTGTTCGACCAATTCTGGATCGTGGTGTAGCGGCAGCTGGCGCCGCGCTTGACGACGATCTCGACGACCGCGGAGTGGAGCGAGTCGCTCGAGTAGATCGGCGCGGTGCAACCTTCGACGTAATGCACGTATGCGCCTTCATCGACGAGGATCATCGTGCGCTCGAACTGGCCCATGTTCTCGGCGTTGATGCGGAAGTAGGCCTGCAGCGGCATGTCGATCGAGACGCCCGGCGGCACGTAGATGAACGAGCCGCCCGACCAGACCGCAGAGTTGAGCGCCGCAAACTTGTTGTCGTTCTGCGGGATGATCGTCCCGAAGTACTGCTTGACGAGCTCCTCGTGCTCGCGCAGGCCCGAGTCCATGTCCAGGAAGAGCACTCCCTGCTTCTCGAGGTCCTCCCGGAGCTTGTGGTAGACGACCTCGGACTCGTACTGGGCGCCGACGCCGGCGAGGTACTTCTTCTCCGCCTCCGGGATGCCGAGCTTGTCCCAGGTGTCGAGGATCTCCGCCGGCAGGTCCTCCCAGCGCTCCGCCTGCTTCTCGGTCGGGCGGATGTAGTAGTAGATGTTCTCGAAGTCGATGTCGTTCAGGTTGCCGCCCCACTGCGGCAGCGGCCGCGCGAGGAAGTAGTCGAGCGACTTGTGCCGGAACTTGCGCATCCAGTCGGGCTCGTTCTTGTGCTCCGCGATCGCCTCGACGACCTCGTGCGAGATTCCACGGCCTGACTTGAAGAAGTAGTCCTTGGCTTCATCCGGGTTGGAGAAGCCGTACTTGTACTCCTCGCGGATCTGCTGAACGGTCTCGGTCTCGGTCGCCATCAGACTGCTGCCACCCCATAATGTTCGTAGCCTTCGGCCTCGAGTGAGTGTGCCAGCTCGGGACCGCCTTCTTCCACGATACGCCCGTCGATGAAGACGTGCA
Organism: Gaiellaceae bacterium; assembly: GCA_041493175.1. GTDB lineage: Bacteria > Actinomycetota > Thermoleophilia > Gaiellales > Gaiellaceae > 3-1-20CM-4-69-9. Next base: position 983 of record JBGPYI010000071.1, read on the forward strand.
CGAAATCGGGCGTGATGTAGTCGAGGATCCGCTGATAATGGGTGATCACGAGGGCTCCCATCTCGGGGCCGACGAGCTCCTTGACCCCTTCGGCGACGATCTTGAGCGCGTCGATGTCCAGTCCCGAGTCGGTCTCGTCGAGAATCGCGATCCGCGGCTTCAGCATCGCCATCTGGAGAATCTCCACGCGCTTCTTCTCGCCGCCCGAGAAGCCGTCGTTGAGATAGCGGGACGCAAGCTCGCGGGAGACCTTGAGCCGATCCATTCGGTCGAGCAGCTCCTTCCGGAACTCCGGAATCGGGATCGGGTTCTCCTCGCCGCCGTTCTGGGCCTTCCGGATCGCGTTGATCGCGCTGCGTAGGAAGCTGGTCACGGTGACGCCGGGAACCGCGTGCGGATACTGGAAAGCGAGGAACAGGCCGCGCTGGGCGCGCTCGTCCGCCTCCATCTCGAGGACGTTCTCGCCGTCGAGGAGGAGCTCGCCTTCGGTGATCTCGTAGGCGGGGTGACCCATCAGGGCGTACGCGAGGGTGGACTTGCCGGACCCGTTCGGGCCCATGACGGCGTGCACCTCGTTGGGGCTCACGGTGAGGTCGACGCCCTTGACGATCTCGGTCCCGTCCTCCAGGGCGACGTGCAGATTCTTCAGCTCGAGCACAGCCAACTTTGTTACGTCCTTTTCCGCGTAGGAAAGCGGCCTGGGCGGTCCGCTAGTAGCCCCATCGTAGCCAATACGAGGCCCGCCCCGAATCCCCCGGCGGAGGGCGAGCCACGTCCAGCCGGTCGCCCCCACTTCTCTGTCCAAACCGCTACCCTGAGCACATGCCAAACGTCGGTCCGTGGGAGATCATCCTGCTGTTGCTGCTGGCGCTGCTGCTGTTCGGCGCCAAGCGACTCCCGGAGATCGGACGCTCGATGGGGCGCGGCATGCGCGAGTTCAAGGACTCGGTCAGCGGCAAGGATCCTCCCGACGAACCGGCCGAGCTGCCCATGCAGACGACCGACGCAACGATCGCAGCGCGCGAGCGCGAACGCGACCCCGTCTGAGGCACCGCTTGCGGTGCCGGCGTCAGGACGCACGGGCTTTGCCCGTGTGGCCGTCGGAACTGACCGGTCGGGCCGATCGGCCCATGACCGCGACCGCTTCTAACCCGTGAAGCGTCTTCCGCGGCGCCTTCGCCAGGGTGAGGAGGCGACGCTCGTCGAGCATCTCGATGAGCTCCGTTCGCGCATCTTCGTCGCGCTCGGCGCGCTCGTGGTCGGTTTCGCAGTCGCCTTCGTCTTTCACCGGCATCTCCTGCACTGGCTGAACGCTCCCCTTCCCGCGGGCCGCGGCAATCCGATCACCCTCGGGGTTGCGGAGCCTTTTCTCACCGCGATGAAGGTCAGCCTCATGGCCGGCTTCGCGCTCGCCCTGCCGGTCGTCTTGTGGCAGCTCTGGAGCTTCCTTGCCCCCGCGGTCGAGCAACACGCCGAGCGGATGGTCCTCGCGTTCGTGCTCGTCGCGACCGTGCTCCTGGCCGCGGGCGTCGCATTCGGCTACTGGATCGTGCTGCCGAAGGCGATCCAGTTTCTGACGAACTTCGATCAGCACCAGTTCAACATCCAGATCCGGGCGAAGGATTACTACTCGTTCGTGCTAACCGTCCTGTTCGCCGTCGGCCTCGTGTTCGAGCTCCCGATCTTTATCCTCGCGCTAGTGCGGCTCGACGTCCTTTCCACACGCCAGCTGCGCAGCAACCGGCGCCTCGGCTACTTCATCGTCGCCGTGATCGCAGTGCTTTTGCCCGGGATCGACCCTGTCACGACCACGCTCGAGGCCGTCCCGTTGGTCGCGCTCTACGAGGGGTCGATCTGGCTCGCAGTACTGATGGAACGCAGGGCGCCGCGCCCGGAACCGGCTAGCCTTACCGATCCGTGAACCGGGTTCTGTCCGCCGACTGGGTCCTGCCGATCGAGGGCCTGCCGATCGAGGGGGGCGCGATCCTAATCGAGGACGGTCGCATCGCTGCGGTCGGGACGGCGGAGGACCTCGGTGAAGGCACGCGCTATGACGACGCCGTGATCGTCCCCGGGTTCGTGAACGCGCACTCGCACCTCGAGTACGCGGTGTACGGGGGCTTCGGCGACGGGCTCGGCGACTTCGCGGAGTGGATCACGCTGCACATCCAGCGCAAGGCGCGGATCGGCTGGGACGAGTACGTCGACGTCGCGAAGTTCGGAGCCGCACAGTGCCTCGCCTCCGGCGTGACGACCGTCGGCGACTGCAGCTACAGCGGTGCAACCGCGGTCGCCTGCGCGGAGCTCGGTCTGCGCGCCACGGTCTACATCGAGGTCTTCGGGTCCGATCCGGCGCAGGCGCTGGAGCATTTCGCCGGTATCCGCGATCGCGCCGGCGACGCATTTTCCTCGCGGGTCAGGCCCGGTGTCTCGCCTCACGCTCCCTACTCGGTCTCGATCGAGCTCTATGAAGCGTGCGCCGAGCTCGGGCTGCCGACCGCGACGCACATCTCCGAGAGCAATTCCGAGGTCGCGTATCTGCTCACCGGAGCAGGCGCCTGGGGCGGGTACAAGGACCTCCTCGTTGCTCCGCCCGGCAAGACCGGGACGCACCTGCTGGCAGAGCACGATCTCCTCGGACCGAACGTCGTCGCAGCCCACTGCGTCGTGCTTGACGAAGACGAGATCGGCCTGCTGGCCTCGACGGGAACGGGCGTTGCGCACTGTCCTCGCTCGAACGCCGCGCTCGGCTGCGGCGTCGCACCGCTCGCGGAGCTACGCGCGGCCGGCGCGCGGGTAGGTGTCGGCACGGACAGCCCGGCCTCCGCGCCGTCATTCGACTTCTTCGAGGAGCTGCGAAACGTCGTTCTATCGGCGCGGGCCCGAGCCGCTCGGCCTGATGTCCTCTCCGCTCGCGAGGCCCTCGAGCTCGGGACGCTCGGCTCCGCCCGCGCCCTCGGCCTCGATGGGGAGATCGGCTCGCTCATTCCCGGGAAGCGGGCAGACCTCGCGGTCGTCTCCCTCGAGGGCTCGGCGTATCTACCCTGGGAGGACCCCGCCGGGGCAGTGGTGTTCGGAGGGTCGCCCGATCGCGTGATTGCGACGTACGTGGATGGGGAAGCGCGCTACGAGAAGGGAGGGATGGATTGGCAAGAGCTGACCGCCGCCGCTCACAGCGCGAGGCGCGCCATGCTCGCCCAGCCGGCCGTAAGGGCGGTGGCGGCTCCCCGCGCTTAGCTGAGAACACGATGTTCTTCCCCCGCCTGCGCAACCAGGCGAAGTGGGCATTCGTGTTCCTCATCCTCGTCTTCGGGGGCGGGTTCGTGTTCCTCGGCGTGGGTTCCGGCGGCCTCGACCTCGGCCAGCTCCTCCGCGACGCGTTCGGCCGGAGCGGCAGCTCCGGCACGTCCGTCTCGAAGGCGCAGAAGCAGGTCAGCGCGCATCCGTTCAACGCGATTGCCCGCAAGGGCCTCGCCAACGCGCTCGAGAGAAAGGGCCGTGTCGACGAGGCCATCGCCGCCTGGTCGCAGTACACGAGGCTGAAGCCGCAGGACGTCACGGCTCTGCAGCATCTGGGCCAGCTCGAGCTAGGACAGGCAGACCGCTACTTCCGCGAGGCGCAGCTCGCCTCGCTCGCGCAGCAGGACGCGGGAGTCGGGTCGGCGTTCCGACCCTCCTCGACCGAGAAGTTCGGGCAGGCCCTCGGCGAGGACCCAATCGCGGCGGCTCTCTCCCGCAAGGCGAGCACGCAGCTGCAGGAGGCTTCGGTGAAGTACCAGACGGCGGCTACCCAGGCCGTCGGGACGTATCAGCTGATCGTCAAGCTGCGGCCGAAGGATCAGCAGGCGCTGTTCTCGCTGGCTCAGGCCGCCGACACGCTTCGCCAGACACCTGTGGCGATCCGCGCATACAAGCGGCTCCTGAAGTTCAAGCTGGATCCCGCCACCGCCGCGCAGATTCGCGACCGGGTCAAGACCTTGCAACAGTCGTCCACGCCCACCGGAGGTTAGACTCCGCGCCGACGGGAGGAGACCCGCCACACCGACCGCGGGGGGACGATGAACTTCGACATCAAGACGGAGAAGCTGGGAGACGACGCTTACGTGATCTCGCTTGCGGGCGAGGTCGACCTGTACACCGCGCCCGAGTTCAAGCAGCAACTCCTCGAAGTGATCGGCCAGGGCGGGAAGAAGGTGATCGTCGACTTCAGCGACACGACGTTCATCGACTCGACCACCCTCGGCGTGCTCGTCGGTGGCGTCAAGCGGTTGCGCACGAACGAGGGGCAGCTCTCGCTCGTCTGCAGCGACCGGAACATCACGAAGATCTTCGAGATCACCGGGCTCGACCGCGTGTTTACGATCCACTCGACCCGCGACGAGGCCGTCTCAAGAGTGAAAACGGCCGTCGACCAGCCTCCCGCGTAGGACTTGGTCCGCCGGCTCTCAGCCGCCGCCGGGGGGGTGGCTGTCGCACTTCTGCTCTCGGCGTGCGGAACCGGCGGGCCGGTCAACAATGCGGCCGCGGACAAGGAGAACGGGCGCAAGGTCTTCGCGGAGAAGTGTGCGGGGTGTCACACCCTCGCGGCCGCGGGAGCCCAGGGAAGGATCGGCCCGAACCTCGACAGTTCGTTCGCGGAGGCGCGCTCCGAAGGGTTCAAGGAGTCGGCGATCCTGGACATCGTCCACGACCAGATCAAGTTCCCGGGCCAGTACCCGGTGAGGCAGAGCAACCCTGACTTTCTCAAGGCGAACATGCCGGCGAACGTGGTCACCGGCCAGGACGCGATCGACGTCTCCGCCTTCGTCGCCGCCAACGCAGGCCTGCAGGGGTTCGCCGAAGCGCAAGCCGCGAGCGGGACGAACGGGAAGCAGATCTTCATCACGAAGTGCGGCGGCTGTCACACGCTGAAAGCCGCGGGAACCACCGGAACGCAAGGGCCGAACCTCGATCTGCTCAAGCCGCCCCTCCAGAGGGTGAAGAACCAGGTGATCAAGGGGGGCGCGATCATGCCTGCCTTCAAGGGTGTTCTCACCGACGCCCAGATCAACGCAGTCGCGAAGTACGTCGCCGACCACGCCGGCAAACCGTGACGAAGTCCGGCACGCGCTTCGCGCGCGCCATGATGACTTCGTCCCGAACTTGCGATTCGAGCCGTCTGTCGTGAGTCTGGATCTGGACGACTTCGTGGCGCTCGGCCGCGGGCGCTTTCCGGGGCTTCTGGGGATCCAGATCGACGAGATCGAGGAGGGGCGGGTGCGAATGCATCTCGCCCTCCGACCGGAACTGCTTGCGCCCAATGGCTACCTCCATGCCGCGACTGTTGTCGGATTGGCGGACTCCGCGTGTGGCTACGGCTGCATCGCGTCACTTCCCGAGGGCGCTACCGGCTTCACGACGATCGAGCTGAAGACGAACTTCCTCGGAACCGCTCTCGAGGGCACGCTCGGGTGCGAGTCGACACTGGTTCACGGTGGCCGCACGACGCAGGTTTGGGACGCGACCGTGACGAACGAGGCCGGCAGGAAGCTGGCGCTCTTCCGCTCCACGCAGCTGCTGCTGTACTGACTTAGTGGCTCTGAGCCACTAAGTCGCTTCGCGCTCGAGATCCACGACGACGTGCGTGATCGGGACCGCGAAGCGCTCGCGCGCATTTTCGACGATGCCGCGCTCGAGCCAGTTCGAGCGACCTGCCGGATGCGTGGAGATGATGATCTCGTCGGCGCCGAACGTTCGCAGCGCGTCCTCGATTGCCTGCAGTGGGTCGCCGTCGCCGATCTCTCCCCGCGCTTCGACCCCGGCGTCGGCGAGCTGCGCGAGACTGGTTTCGAGCCGCTGCTGGGCCGCAATGCGGGCGCCGTCGTCGTCCGACACCCAGTGCCGAAGGGGGGAGTTCAGCGCCGGCGTCACGACGAGCACCTCCTCGCGGACGTCGAGGCTTCTCTCGAGAATCGCGGAACGCAAGGTGTGACCGCCGACCGTCTCGTTCGCGATCACCAGGATTCGCCGTTCACCCGCGGCGTGCGGACGTGGCGCTGTCTTCTTCTGCGGTCGCTCATCCCTGCGGGCTCGCACCCACCACCCGACCGTCGCGGCCGTCAGCGCGACGAAGACTCCGAGCCCCACCCACGTTCCGCCCGCGACCGAGGCGATCACGATCGCTCCGAAGTAGCCGATCGATGCGATCAGGAACCTGAACGCCTCGGCCTCGCTTCGGAGCGGATTGATCACAGATGGTCTGTCCGGACCGGGCAGGCCATCTAGATCAGATAGACGGTCGAGTACACGACAATCCACATTACGTCCACGAAGTGCCAGTAGATCCCTCCGATCTCGACGCCGTGGTGGTGCTCGGGCGAGAAGTGGCCCCGGAACGCCCGGATCGTCATGAAGAGCAGGATCGAGAGGCCCACGAAGACGTGCGCGCCGTGCAGGCCCGTCAGGCAGTAGAAGATGGTTCCGAACGCACCGTCGTGCGGCGCGAATCCGACGCGTGAGTACTCGCGAGCCTGTGTCAGCAGGAAGACGAGGCCCATCAGGAACGTCAGCAGCAGGCCGGCCTGCAAGCCGGCGCGGTTGCCGCGCTTGATCGACTGCAGCGCCCAGTGCATCGTGAAGCTCGAGGTGACGAGGATCGCGGTGTTCACTCCCGCGACGAACACCGGCAGCTCGAAGGGCGGCTGCGGCCACGGGATCCCATTCACGACGCGGACGAAGAAGTACGCCGTGAAGAACGAGCCGAACAACATGATCTCGGAGGCGATGAAGAGCAGCATCCCCAACACCGAGGCGCTGACGCGCGAGCTGTGGTGCGCGACCGGAGGGCCGTGATGAGCTTCGGCGTGAGCAGACACTAGGCTGGCACCTCAGCGGGCGCTGTCACGTGCTCGACCGGCAGGTTGGTCTCGTTCTGCAGGCGCTCGACGAGATCCCGGCGCAACCAGCCCGACCGCTCCGGGCCGAACGTCGAGACGATGATCTCGTCGACGCGCTCGTCACGCATCGCTTCCATGGCGGCCGAGAACGGATCCGGATGCGCGACTTGCCCGTGGGCGTCGATCCCCGCGCCGCGGAGCTCGGCCAGCGCGCGCTTCAGACGCCGCTCGGCGTCGGGATGGGAGCCCTCCGAGGGATCGCTCTGTGGGGAGACGATGAGGAAGCTCACATTGCCCTGCGCCGCCCGCTGGCGAATCCGGTCGAGCAGCTGCGGGCCCAGGACGGTCTCGTTCGCGATCACCAGCACGTACCGCTGGCCGGTCTCCTCTGCGAGGTCGACCACCACGTGTTCCACCGGCCGGGTTCCGGCAACGTCGCGGGTTCGGTCGATCACGTTCTTGCGCAACCAGCCGGACTTCTGTTGCGGGTGGGTGGCGACGACGATTGCATCGACGGTCGGCTCGAGCTGGGCGAGCGCATCCTTCACCGCGGTCACGGGATCGGTCTCGACTACCAGGCCGTGGGCGGAGATCCCCTCGTCGCGGAGAAGCGAGAGTGTCCGCTCGAGCCGCCGCCCGGCGGCGGCGCGGCGCGTGTCTTCATAGACGACGTAGCCGCGCTGGGGCTGGTTCACCGGCGAGACCACCGTGACCTGCAGCTCGTCGCCACGGTGCTGCTCCACCGCTTCGATGAGCTTGCGACCGGTGACGGTCTCGTTGGCGACGACGAGGAGATGCATCAGTGGCTCTGTACCTCCGTCTCGGTTGCCGCCCGGTCGCCGTTCAAGACGGCGTGACGCGCACCTGGAACGCCGTATTCGTACGGGTTCCCCACCACTTGCGGAATCTCGTCGAAGTTGAAGATCGGCGGCGGCGACGAGACCTGCCATTCGAGCGTGAGCGCGCGCCAGGGGTTCGCCTCCGCGGGAGCGCCACGGCGCATGCTCGTGATCATGTTGTAGAGAAACACGATCGTCGATGCGCCGAGGAAGAACGACGCGATCGAGATGAACAGGTTCCAGTTACCGAACTGCGGTGCGTAGTCCGAGACGCGGCGCGGCATGCCCTGCGTCCCGATCAGGTGCATCGGGAAGAACGTCAGGTTGAAGCCGATGAACGTGAGCCAGAAGTGGAGCTTGCCGAGCTTCTCGTTGTACTGGCGGCCGGTCATCTTCGGGAACCAGTAGTAGATCCCGGCAAAGATCGTGAAGAGCGAGCCGCCGAAGAGCACGTAGTGGATGTGCGCGACCACGAAGTAGGTGTCGCTGACGTGGATGTCGATCGGAACGGCTCCGAGGTAGATCCCGGAGAGGCCACCGATCACGAACATCGAGACGAACC
>JBGPYI010000114.1:0-7134 GCA_041493175.1 Gaiellaceae bacterium
AACGCGAGATCCGGCGATGCATTGGCGAAGTCGATCGGGTATGCCTGCCCGTCCTTGACGATCGCTTCGCAGGAGTTGAAGTCCCAGCGAAAGAAGGCGTTGACAAGGCGGCTGATCGTTGTCACCTCGTGCTCGAGCGCCGGGGAGAGGAAGGCGCGATCGGGCCTGTACCGGTCGTGATGCTCCTGCGTCACGTCGTAGTGCATGACCCTCGTCTGCGGGCCGATCGAGAGGCTGCGGGTAAAGACGTCGTAGCCCTCGACGGCTGCCTGGAGGTGCATCAGGCGCTCACCTGACTCCTCGTAGCTTCGGTGCAGCTCATCGCTGGAGGCGATGCGTGTGACGGCCGTCCAGGTGCCGCCGTTGAACGGCTTCATGAAGAGCGGGTAGCCGATGCGCTCGGCGATCGCGTCGAGATCGAACGGCGGATTGTAGCGCTCGGCCATCGGCACGAAGCGCGGGTTGTCCGGCGGCACGCGATGTGGAATCAGCCAGGTGTCGGGCACCTTCAGGCCGAGCCGCATCATGGCGCAGTAGGCCGAGTGCTTCTCCATCGCCTGGAACGTGAACGGGTTGTTCAGCAGGTACACGTCGTTCAGTAGCTCGATCTTCTTCAGCCACTCGCGCGGGACGTCGTACCACCAGGCGAGCCGGTCGATCACGAGCGAGTAGCGCGGGACGGAGCGGAGGTCGAACGGCTCGTTCGTGATCCGCTCGGTCGAGAACTCATGCGTCTGCCCGCCGTAGCTGATCGAGCCGATTCGGGACAACACGCTCTCGAAAGCGGCCGGCCAGTCCTTTTCGGTCGCCAGCAACAGCCCAATCAGATGCCGTTTTGACATCGCTTTAACCTTCGGGGCGAGTCTGCGTGTCCACTAAAGCGTTTCGGCTTCGCGCATGAATTCGCTGATGGCTTCCAGGTAGCGGTCCGTCTCTTCGAGAACAGGTGTGTGGGAGCTCTCCTCCAGCACGACCTCTCTTGCGCCTTCGATGCCGTTCACCAGCGTGGCGGCGATCGGGTCCGTGCACATGTCGTGACGGCCGCGGATCACGAGGGTCGGCACGTCGATCTCGCCGAGGCGGTCTCGCACATCCCACCCACGGAGGGCCCCGGTGACGGTCCACTCGTTCGGCCCCTGCATCGCGTGGTAGACGTCGAGGGCTTTATAGGCGTTCATGCCCTCGAGTTCCGCGCGCGGCTTGGGCCCTCGATAGAAGTGACGGTCGAAGTACGCCTTCATCGCGTTGCTGTACTCCGGATCGTCATAGGTACCGGCGCGTTCGTGACGCTCGAAGACTTCAACCACGTCGGCAGGAAGCGCATCGCGGAGCCTGAGCTGCTCGGCCGCCCACTGATCCACGCTCGCGAGCGTCGAGCTGAGGATGAGACCGACGATCCCCTCGGCGCCTGAGAGCACGTGCTCGAGCGCGAGCATCCCGCCCCAGGATGTGCCGAGGAGATGGATCCGGTCGAGGCCCAGGTGCGAGCGCACAGCGTCGACCTCTTCGCGGAAGACGTCCACCGACCACTCGAGGTCCTGCGGTCGGTCCGAGCTGCCACAGCCGATCTGGTCGTAAACCACGACCGGCCGCTCTGTTGCGAGCCCGTCGAGCGGACCGAAGTAGTGATGGGTAGAGCCTGGCCCGCCGTGCAAAGCCAGGAGCGGCGTGGCCCCGGACCCGAGCTCGCCGGCGACGCGGTACCACGTGCGGTAGCCGCGAAAGTCGGCGTAACCCTCGGAAACATTCGGCTCCATACCGGGCTACAGTAAGGGCCGCGCGCCCTCTTGGCTCAGTTGGTAGAGCACCTCCATGGTAGGCGTGCGCAGACGGGGAACCGAGGGGAACATAAGGCATAGCTTCGCGGTTTCCGGCACACGAAGAGGGCCGGGTTTCCCCGGCCCTCCCCGCCTCTACTCACCAATCACTCACCAGCCCGCGCGGGTGGTGGGGACCTTTGAAGAGGTCGCGTAGGCGGAGCTCGCGTTCCGCCTGGCGGGAATGCCGACGGCCCCCAAACGGGGTTCTTCCGGCCGGCGCGTGCCGCCGATACTGTGGTTGCATCGAATGGCCAGAGCTCCCCGTGCAACTGGACAGTGGATTTCGAGGAGTGCGCTCGCACTCGCCGGTCTCGTCCTGGCAACGCTTGTAGTCGGAGGAGCGGCAGCGGCTCCTCAGCGTACGGTGCAGTTGAAGATCGGGGACGCGGTCGACGTCACCGGGACGCGTGTCGCCTGCTTCGCGCTCCAGAAGGCCGGAAAGAAGGGAGTCGGCTGCGCACTCTGGGCCAAGAACAAGCCGGTGGTCAGGAGCTACAGCGTCGGGCTCGCGGTCGACGGCACCGCGGTGTTGAGCAAGATCAACGCGGACGGCTCGAGCGTGGACGTCTTCAAGCGCCGGCTGGCAGCTCGAGGGAGCCCCCGCGAAAAGGTCTACCGTCTCCGCGTCGGCGACGTGTTCGGCCTGCAGATCGACGCCCGCGTGGCACTCGGCTGCCGCGTCATCAACGTGACGGACACGGCTCTCGCCGCGATCTACCGCGGCGTGAAGGTGAGCTGCTGGCGCGCGACGGCGACCAAGCCGCTGCCACACACCTATGGCATCAGCATCTCCGACAAGTTCGCCGGTGTGTTCGCGTTCGACGCGAGGAGCAAGATCACCGCCAAAGGCGTCCTCCGCAAGCAGCCGCGTTAAGCGCGGCGTGCCCCCGGGTCGTCGGGGCGTGAGGCTGATGCCCTCGTCACCGGTTCACTCCAAACGGCGATCCCGGCTGAGCTTGATCTCGCCCTTACGGCGCTACGTGCCCTGCCGTTGTCGCGAGCGGAAGAGGCGCTACGCGCACTTGAGTGGCGCCAGTGCCGGACAGTACTCACCGGAGTCCTCACCATCCAGGCCGCGGCAAGGATGCTCGTGCGCCGCAAAGCGGCTACCCTAGCGGCCTCGCCCTCTTAGCTCAGTTGGTAGAGCACCTCCATGGTAAGGAGGGGGTCTCCGGTTCGAGTCCGGAAGAGGGCTCTGCAAAGTCCCCGCACACCGGCGGTTTTCGTTCGGATCGATTTGCAACAGCGGCAGCGTGCCGTGGGTATGGAGCCCGTTATGGAGAGCCTTCAGGTCGAAACTCTTCTTGAGGGAGCTGCGTCGCTGATCGAACGGCGTCGCGGCCACCCGGGGGCCGCGACGCCGCAAAGGCGGTAGGCAGACGGGCCCACACTCGTGCGCCTGTCCTACGGATTACGGATGGATGCATCCCGCGTCGAGTGACGCTACGACCAGCGGGATCATGATGTCGAACACGTGCTTGTCGTTCATCATCCCGTTGAGGCCCGCGTCGCTCGCGTGGAGCATGTTGCAGGCTCCGGGGCTCGAGGGAGTCGCGTTGTTCGGCTCGGCCGTCGCAGTCGAGGCGGCGCCGAACGTTGCCAACGCGACGACTAGCGAGATTGTCGTAATCAGCTTCTTGCTCATCTCATCTCTCCTTCTGTTCGTAGTTGTTACGAGCTGCATTCCGGGGGTGCGCTTGCCGGAATGACGTGCGTCACGCTGCCCGGCGGGAGCAGGTAGATGACGTAGAAGTCGACGCCGTCACCGCCTGCGAAAGCGCGATGCACGTGTCCGAAGCCGCGATCGACGAAGCCTTCGCCGGCCGCGTAAGTCGCGTCGTTGCACCTGTTGGCCTCGGCGTCCTCGTACGTGACCGAGCCCTTGACGACGGTCACGATTGCCGGTCCCGGATGCGTGTGCCAACCAGTCGCGACGTTAGGACCGAGGCGCACGTGCTGGATGAACGCGTCGGTTCCGTCGGGCGTGACCGCTCTCGCGAGAGCCGAGACCGGCACGTCGCGAATCGCGTTGTGCGCGGCGAGGAACCCGGTCGGAACTGTCGCCGGGTCCACCTGCGTGACGTGATTTGCAAGCGCTCCGCCTGCAAACACGAGAACCGCGGTCGCAGCGAGCGCTGGAATCCATCTCGGATGCATCGCTTTCACTCCTTTCGATTGCCGCCGCAAGCGGCGGCGGACGACACCGCCATCTGCACGAGCGGCTGCAGCGTGCGGACGCCCTCGCGTGTGCCGGCGACCGCGCGTACAGCCCTCTGCGCGTCGCGGGCATCGAACGCCCAGCCCTCGAGCACGAGACCCGCGACGGAGGCGTCGCGGAAGAACGCGGCATGCGTGACGCCTAACTTGGCGAGCTCTTCGAGCCCGGCCGCCTCGAGAACCGGGTCGTCGCCCGGGACCGTGAAGAGCGCTACCACCATCGCCACCTTCCGCTCCTTTCGTTGCGGGTCAGTGGCTCAACGCTAGGCCCGGCGCGGCCTCCGGATCATCGGTGAGCTCCCTCGATTTCGAGCTCCACCACCCTCGCAGCAAGCTCGGCGCGGTTGCGCGCGCCTGCCTTCTTCAGCACGTTCGAGACGTGACGCTCGACCGTCTTCCGCGACAGGAACAGCTGCTGGGCAATTTCGGGATTGCTGGCGCCTTCGGCGACCAGACGCGCGATCGCACGCTCGCGCTCCGTCAGGGCGGCGCCGCCGCCGGCGCCGCGACGCCACGTTCGGACGCCGAGCGCGCGCAACCGCTTCTCGGCAACTGCGACGATCGTCTGCGCACCGCTCTCGTCCGCGAGCCGCGCCACACTGTCGAGAATCTCTTTGGCGCGCGGGCGATCGGCCATTGCAAGGGCCGCGCCGAGATCGAGACGCGTCCACAGCGCGTCGAGGACGAAGCCGAGTTCTTCCGCTTCGCACGCTGCGGGCTCCAACAACTCGGCGGAAACGGGTTCGCGCAGGAGCGCCTCGATGCGTCTTTGTACGTACCGATCGCGTGGCTGGGGCCGGGCCTGCATCCGCACCCATTCCGCGAGTGACTGCGCGGCTTCCTCCACGTGACCGACGTGGACGAGCGCGTCTGCGGCAACGAGCCGAAGCTCCGTCGCGCATCTCGGACATCCCGCCGCATCCGCACATGCGCGTGCCGCTGCGAGCTGAGCGACGACGTCCCGTGCAACATCTCGACCCCCTGCGAGCGCGAACCACAGCGCCGCAAGCTGATGAAGCTCGACGCGCGCGTGCTCGGTCGCGCCGTGCGCATAGACGAGCAGCCGGTCGACGCCGCTGTGCCAATCGCCCCGGTAGAAGTCCACCTCGCTGGCGAGGCGCTCGATCTTGTGGCGGTCGCGTGCCTCGTCTCCGGTCCGTGACGCGAGCTCGGCCGTCGAGGCGACGACGTCGTCGGCCTGCGTCACGCGGCCGCTCTGCAGCAGAAACGCGCCGAGCCAATACCCGCCGTCGAGCGCGAGCCGCGGCAGAACGCGATGTGCCGCCTCGCGGTAGACGCGCTGCGCCCGCTCCAGCGCCTCGTCCAAACGCCCAAGGCGTCGCAACGCACGCGCGCTCGCGAGCAACGCCGTGAGGTACGCCTCTTCGTCGAAACCATCCGCGACCCCGGCCCGCTCCTCGGCGGCGCGCGCCATCGCTTCTGCGTCGTCCTCCTGATACGCGGCTTCGTACTCGACGCGGAGCGCCTCGAGAAACGGCAGGCGCGCACGCTCGCCCGCGTCGAAGAAGTGTCGTGCGCGCGCGGCGGTTTCATGTGCGAGCGCGCGTCCGCGCTGTTTGTGCGCATCGCTCCAGAGATCCAGGACCGCCTGCTCGACGTCGATCTCCAATTCGACGATCTCGTCACTCGTCTCCAGCTCGCGTGCGCGCTCCAGATAGACACGCGCGCGGTCACGGTCATCGAGCGCGAGCGCCGATCTCGCCGCTGCGAGGAACGCAGGCGCGCGACGCAGCGGATCGCGCCGACGATCCGCTAGGAGGAGGCTGCGCTCGAGCGCGACATCGTGCCTCCCGAGCGTGGATGCGAGTGCAGCAATCTCTTCGTTCAGCCCGAGCGCCGTCTCGTCCGCGGGATCCGCCTCGTCGGCGATCGCAACGAGCAAAGCGAGTCCGTCCTCGCCGAGCAGCGTCCGCTGCGGAGAGCGCACGAGACGATTCGCGAGCTCGAGGCTTGCCAAGCCGGCCGCATGTCTGTGACCGAGTGCCTCGCGAAGACGCCTGAGGTCGTCGCCCGCGACCTCCACGAGCCATTCGCTGACGCGGCGGTGGATGCGGACCCGCTGCTCATCGGGGATCTCGCCCACCGCGGCGGCGCGGATCAGGTCGTGCGCGAGCTGCAGCGCACCGCCGGATTCGACAGCGATGCCGCGCGTCACGAGCTCGCGCGCGGCGTGCTCAGCCCGTTCTTGCGACCAGTCGTTGAGCTCGGCCGCGTTCGCGAGCGCGAGTGGGCGGGCAGCGATCGCGAGCGCCGCAAGCAGCGCGCCGGCGTCGGCGCTCGCGCCGCGCAGACGCGCTGTAACGAGTCGACCCGTGTCCACCTCGGCTCCCCCAGTTCGCGCGAGCGCGTCGAGCCAAAACGGTGAGCCGCCGGACTTTTCAGCAAGCGCGCGTGCAGCGTCGTCGCCGATGTTCGGCGCAAGCGTCTTCGCAAGCTCGAGCGCCTCGTCGCTCGTCAAGGGACCGAGGTCGAGCCGGGTCAGGCACTGTGCGGGCAGCGTTTGCGCAAGCGAGTCCGCAAACGACGTCGCGTTGCGCGACGGCCGCGCGGCGGAGATCAATACAAGCGAGTCGCCGCTCGCCGCCGCTGCGCGCACGAGGTAGTGAAGGAGCGCTAGCGAGAGGTCGTCGACCCACTGCAGGTCGTCGACAAGGGCGAGCGCCGGCCCGACCACGGACAGCGCCCGATGCGCGGCCTCGAAAACGCGAATCGGCTCGAGCGGCGACGCGTCCTTCTCCGCACCGAACACAAGCGCCTCGAGGCCGCGTCCATGCGGAGTAACACTCGCCAGCGCTCTCAAGAGGTCGACAGCCGACGCGAGCGGCACCTCGGACTCCGGTTCGTAGCCGACGACACGGAACTGCGTCGGGGGTGCAGCGCGCGCGGCCGCCTCGGCCAGTAGCCGACTCTTGCCGCTGCCCGGATCACCGACGACTATCGCGGCAGCGACCTCGCCACGCTCGGCGGCGTGAACGATGCCACCGAGCCTCACCAGCTCGTCGACTCGACCGACGAACGCACTCATGTGCCAAAGCGTACGACGAAACCTCCGGGACCGAAATCGCGCGCGAGGCCG
>JBGPYI010000166.1:0-5438 GCA_041493175.1 Gaiellaceae bacterium
AGCGCAGACGCGTGCTCGATCACGCCGGCGGTGAACGCGGCGGCCAGCGGGCTGAGGCCGTCGGGGCCGCCGGCGTCGTCGAACGCGTTATGGCCGTCTGCACCCGCCAGGGACAGGTGCATGTGGAAGCCGGAGCCGCCCTGGTCGTTGAAGGGCTTGCCCATGAAGGTCGCGAGCATCCCCGCCCGTGCTGCCATCTCCTTCACCGCGGCCTTGAGCAGGAACGCCCGGTCGGCGGCGTCGACGGCAGACGAGTGCTTCACGTTGATCTCGTACTGCGAGTTCATGAACTCGTGGTTCGCGGCGAAGGGCTCCAGGCCGAGCCGGTCGCACGCGTAGAGCATCTCCAGCACGATCCCGCGCGGGTCGGAGACGAGCCCGACGGTATAGACGCGTGACAGCTCGTCGACGTAGCGACGGAGGCCGTTCGGTGCGGTCGGGTCGCGCTCCAGCAGGAAGAACTCGAGCTCGGGGCCGAGCACCGGCGTCAGACCGCGCTCGGCATAGCGCTTTGCCACCTCGGCCAGCAGGCCCCGCGGGCAGCTCGGCCAGCGGCCGGAGCCGTCCGGCTGCCAGAGGTCGCCGACGCACCAGGCAATGTCCTCCTGCCACGGCACGACCCGCAGCGTGGCGAGATCGGGCCGAACCATGAGGTCGACGTAGCCCTCCTCTCCGCCGACGACCGGCGTGTGCCCCAGGTCGGTCGTCATCACGGCAGCGCAGAACGCGACGCCCTCCTCGCAGAGACCGGCGAACTGGCGAAGCGGGATGTCCTTGCCGCGCGCGACGCCGTGTAGGTCAGTGTAAAGGAGGCGCACCGCGCGCACCCCCTGCTCCCCGAGTGCGGCGGCGACCGCCTCGGGCTCGTGGTCGTGCGTCGTCATCGTCGCTCCTCGGATCGCGTCGTCACGCGCTCACCCGCACGGGCAGCCGCTTGATGCCGTTGAAGAAGTTCGACCGGAGTCGCGTCGGCGAGCCGGCGAGCTCGATGCGCTGAAGGTACGGGATCATCTCTTCGAGCCAGATCTTGACCTCCAGCTTCGCAAGATGCGCGCCGAGGCAGAAATGCGGCCCGCCGAGGCCGAACGTCAGGTGGCGATTCGGCTCGCGCGCGACGTCCATCCGGTACGGGTCTGCGAACTTCTCCTCGTCGAAGTTCCCAGCCGCGTACCAGACCGTCACCTTGTCCCCGGCCTTGATCGTCCGCCCGTGAGCCGTGACATCGCGCGTCGCGGTCCGCCGAAAGCGATGCACAGGATGCGCGCGGCGCAAGATCTCGTCCGCGGCCAGGCCGGCCAGCGACGGGTCCGCGACCAGCCGCGCGGCCTCGTCCGGGTGGGCGAGAAGGTCAAGCAGCCCGAGGCTGATCGTGTGGCGCGTCGTCTCGTTGCCGGCGGTCGTGAGCAGGATGAAGAAGACACCGAACTCGCGTGCGTCGAGCCGCGATCCGTCCACCTCGGCCTCGACGAGCTTCGTCGTGATGTCGTCCCGCGGCTCGCGGCGTCGCGCCTCGCCGAGCCTGAGCCCGTACTCGATCAGGTCGGCAGCGAACGGGCTCGAGAACGGCAGCAGGCGGATCGACGGGTCGCGGATCGTCACCTCCTGGACATTCTCCGCGCCCACGACATCCGGATCGGTGTTGCCGAGCAGCTTGTCGCCGAGCTCGATCAGCAGCCGCCGGTCCTCGACCGGGAGCCCCATGATCTCCGAGAAGACCCACATCGGGATCTCCGACGCGACGGACTCGACGAAGTCGAATTCGGATTCCTGAAACGCCTGCGCGAGGATCCTGCGCGCGATCCCGCGGATGCTCGCCTCGTAGGTGTTGACGACCCGCGGTGTGAAGCCCTTGTTCACGAGCGCGCGCAGGCGCGTGTGCGGCGGCGGGTCCATGTCGAGCATCGACTTGCGCGCCTCGACCTCCTCCGCTGTGAGGTCTTCGAGCGACGTGCCGCCGACCTCGGAGCTGTAGGTCTCGAAGTCCTTCGACACCGCGACGATGTCGTCGTAGCGCGTGAAGACCCAGAAGCCGCTCCCATCGGTCTCGGGCTGCCAGAAGAGCGGCGCCTCGCGGCGGAGGAGAGTGAGCCAATCGTAGGGCACCTCACGCTCCCAGCGGTCGAGGTCTGTGAGGTCGACCTCGTCGAGCGTGAGGCCCGCAATCGACGGGCCGGCGACGGTCGCGGCCCGGACGACCGCCTCGGGCACGTGATCCTCCCGCGCATGCACAGCCTCGGCCGCAGCCGGCGGCGATGTCAGGCGCACTTCGAGCACCCCGGCCAGCTCCCGAACCTCGTAGATCGGAAGCGGGTCGAGGGCGGGCGGCGTCAGCACGTCGCCGGTGCGGAGATCGAACTCCGAGCCGTGGCACGGGCAGACGATCACATTCCCGTCGAGCTCACCATCCGAGAGCGGGCACTCCTCGTGCGTGCACGTGTCGTCGAACGCGACCCACGAGCCGTCGACCCGGCCGAGGCAGACGGCCCGACCACCGACCTCGACGCGGCGAAGCGCACCGTCGGGCGCAACCTCCGCCGGGCCGACCGGATGCCAGCTGACCACGTCCACGACGCGAAGTGTGCTCTAGCGGCCCTGCAGATGACGCCGCAACGCGGCTGGCGACTACGCGGCGGTCAGCTCGACGGTCTTCACGGTCTGCTCGCGCTCGACGCCGAGCGCTTCGTCGAGCTTCTTCCGTAGCTCCCCGCTCGTCGCGAGCGCTTCGCAGATGTCCGCGCCGCCGATCAGCTCGCCTTTCACGAAAACCTGCGGGATCGTTGGCCAGCCGGAGAGCGCCGACAGCTCCTGCCGGATCTGCGGATCAGGCAGCACGTTTACGGCGGCGATCGGCGCGCCCGAGTCCCGCAGCGCGCGCAACACGCGGTCGGAGTTGCCGCACATCACCTGCTCGGGTGTGCCTTTCATGAAGACGGCGACCGGCTCGGTCGCGATCACGTCTCTGATCTGGTCGCTTAGTGTCCGATCGGTCATTGCGCTCATGCGGTTCCCTTCGTCTCGATACGGAGCTCGTGGATCGTCCCGTCGGCGAGCGGCGCTTCGAGCGCCGCGTTGACGAGGCGGTGCTGGTCGATGAGAGAGAGGCCTGCGAAACGGCCCGAGACGACGGTCACCTTGAAGTGGTCGCCGCCGCCCGTCCGGTCTTGGACACCGATCTCGCCGCCCGGAAAAGCGTCCGCGAGGAGAGCCCGAATAGTGTCCGCTTCCATCGACCATGATGCTACCGATGCCTCAGCAGGTGCCGGAGACCGTCGAGCCCGGCTTCAGGGCGTTCGTAGCTCGGATACTCGGCGACGACGGGCGGACCTGGATCGCGGCTCTGCCCGACGCGCATGCCACGCTCGCGGAGCGCTGGCAGCTCACGCTGGGGCCGGAGATGCCGGGCGGCCTGCTCTCGTGCGTCCGAGAGGCGCGCCTGCCCGACGGCTCTGCGGCCATCCTGAAGATCGGAGCACCGTGGCCCCGGACGCGCGACGAGATCAGCGCCTTGCGCGCGTGGAACGGCGAGGCCGCGCCCGCGCTGCTCGATGCCGACAACGAGCTCGGCGCGATGCTGCTCGAACGTATCCAGCCCGGAACGCACCCGTCCGACTCTGGCGCCGATGCCGTCGCGACTGTCCTGAATGCGCTGCACGTCCCACCGTTCGCGGGACTGATGACGCTCGGCGAGCTCGTCCGTCGCAGGATCGCGCGGGCCTTGGCGGAGGGGCGCGCATCCGAGACCAAGGCCGCGTGGGCGCTCGCGAAGGTCGCCGACCTCGAGCGGAGCTCGCAGCCGGTCGTCCTCCTCCACGGCGACTTCGACGAGCGCAACCTGCTCGTCTGCGATCGCCGCAGGCTCTGCGCGATCGACCCGCTGCCGTGCGCCGGCGACCCGGCGTACGACGCCGCCTACTGGGTACACGGCAACCGGCGGCCAGGGCGGCGCGCCCGGCTCGACGCACTCGTGAGGCTCGGCTTCGACTGCACACGTGTGCGCGATTGGGCCGCAGTCATCGGTGTCCACGGCTGACCTCGTCGGCCGCCGCTAGTAGCCTCCCGACTGATGCGACTGCTCGAAGGCGAAGACGTGATCTGGCAGGGCCACCCGACGTGGCGCTCGACCGTCTCCTTCTATCTCAAGTGGACGTTGCTGATGCTGCTCCCGCTGGTCGTGATCATCATCGCGAAGGTGGCCGGGCAAGACTGGCCGCTTGGGATCGGGATCGCCGTCTTCCTCGCCGGGTTCGCGCTGATCCTCGCAGTCGGTTGGCTGCGCCGGTATTTCACGCGATACACCATCACGACGAAGCATCTCCTGATCCGCACCGGGATCCTCTCCCGGAACGAGAACTCGGCGTCGCTCGACCGCGTGCAGAACATTCGCGTCGTCCAGAGCCCGATCGACCGCATGCTGAAGACCGGCTCCGTCGACTTCGACACGGCCAGCGGCGACGCGTCAGACGCCGACCTCCGCTTCATCGGCATCGACCGGCCGCGCGACCTGCGCGACGAGATCCTCTCGGCGATCGAGCGGATCCGCACCGCCGACCGCCAGGGCGGCCTGGCCTAGAACCGATAGGGCGAGGCAGACCCTCGCCTCTACAGGCAGAATCGGGGCGTGACCCATCCGGACAGTTTCGGCTCGCGCTCGACGCTCTCGGTGGGTGGTCGCGAGTTCGAGATCTTCCGGCTCGACGCATTGCAGAGCCGGTTCGACGTCTTCCGGCTCCCGTACACGCTGCGTGTGCTGCTCGAGAACGCGCTTCGCCTCGAGGACGGCGTAACAGTCACGGCGAACGATGTCGAGGCGATAGCCTCGTGGGACGCGAAGGCCACGCCGTCGCACGAGATCTCGTTTACTCCGGCCCGCGTCCTGTTGCAGGACTTCACGGGTGTCCCTGCGATCGTCGACCTCGCCGCGATGCGCGACGCGATGCGCGATCTCGGCGGTGACCCGGCGAAGATCAACCCGCTCCTCCCTGCCGAGCTCGTGATCGACCACTCCGTCCAGGTCGACGAGTTCGGAAGCCGGTTCGCGATCGCGCGCAACGCCGAGCTCGAGTTCCAGCGCAACCGCGAGCGCTACGCGTTCCTCCGCTGGGGCCAGACCGCCTTCGACAATTTCCAGGTCGTGCCACCGAACACCGGAATTGTCCACCAGGTGAACCTCGAGTTCCTCGCACGGGTCGTCGAGGAGCGCGATGGCCAGGCCTTCCCGGACACGGTCGTCGGCACCGACTCCCACACGACGATGATCAACGGCCTCGGCGTTCTCGGCTGGGGCGTCGGCGGGATCGAGGCCGAGGCCGCGATGCTGGGCGAGGCGATCTCGATGCTCGTGCCCCAGGTCGTCGGGTTCAAGCTGAGCGGGACGCTGCCCGACGGCGCGACCGCCACCGATCTCGTCCTCACCGTCACCCAGATCCTGCGCGAGACCG